>NZ_JACCFP010000001.1:1500000-1695000 GCF_013410655.1 Nocardioides thalensis | reverse complement strand
GTGACCTCGTCGGCGAGCACCTTCTGCGCCTCGCGGAGGAACGGCTTCTCCGCGTGCCGGGCCTCGAGCGCCTCGATGTCGTCGCGTGAGAGGAAGGTGAAGATCCGGAGCAGCTCGCCGACCTTCTCGTCCTCGACGTTGAGCCAGAACTGGTGGAAGGCGTACGGCGCCATCATCGCGGGGTCGAGCCAGAGGGCTCCGCCCTCGGTCTTGCCGTACTTGGTGCCGTCGGCCTTGGTGATCAGCGGCGTGGCGAAGGCGTGCGCCTCGCCTCCGTCGGCCCGGCGGATCAGCTCCACCCCGCCGGTGAGGTTGCCCCACTGGTCGGAGCCGCCGAACTGGAGCGTGACCCCGTGCTCCCGGAAGAGGGTCAGGAAGTCCATCGACTGGAGCAGGACGTAGGAGAACTCGGTGTAGCTGATGCCGCTCTCCAGGCGGCGCCGTACGGTCTCGCGGGCCAGCATGCGGTTGACGGGGAAGTGCTTGCCGATGTCGCGCAGGAAGTCGATCGTCGACAGGCCGCTCGTCCAGTCGGCGTTGTTGACGACGGTGGCCCCGTTGGTGCCCTCGAAGGACACGAAGGCGGACACCTGGGCCCGCACCTTGTCGGTCCAGGACCGGACTGTCTCCGGCGAGTTCAGGGTGCGCTCCCCCGAGTCACGCGGGTCGCCGATCATGCCGGTGGCGCCGCCGACCAGGATGTACGGCGTGTGGCCCGCCTGCTGGAGGCGGCGCGCGGTGACCAGCTGGACGAGATTGCCCATGTGGAGGCTCGGCGCCGTGGGGTCGAAGCCGACGTAGTACCGCACGCTTCCCTCCGACAGCGCCGCGAGCAGGGCGTCGCGGTCGGTGGAGTGGGCGACGAGGCCGCGCCACTCGAGGTCGTCGAGGAGGTGGGGGTCCACGGACAAGGGACTGCCTTCCGTTCTCTACCGGGTCTCCCCCGGGTCTTCTGCCGAGCGGTCGTACGACGCAAGCCTGCCCCATCGCCGGACGGCGCGCCGAACGGGTTCGCTGTCGCAGATAGTGTGGAGGGCGGGATGAGCGCCGTACGAGTGACCGACAGATACACGCTGCACCGGGAGATCGGGCGCGGCGGCTCCGGTGCTGTCTGGCTGGGCCGCGACGAGGTGCTGGGCCGCGACGTCGCGGTCAAGCGGGTCGGGATGCCGCCCGGCGCCGTCGACGCCGACATCCTCCGCGCGGAGCGCGAGGCCCGGCTCGCGGCCCGGGTCAACCACCCCAACGTCGTCGCCGTCTTCGACCTGGTCGAGACCGACGACAGCCACTGGCTGGTCATGGAGTACGTCGCCGGGACCACCCTCGCGAAGGCGATCGACAACCGCGGGCCGATGCCCCCGGACACCGCGGCACCGCTGCTCGCGAAGATCGCCGACGCGCTCGCCGCGGCGCACGCGGCCGACATCGTCCACCGCGACGTGAAGCCGTCCAACATCCTGCTCGGCGACGACGGCAGCGTGAAGCTGACCGACTTCGGCATCGCCCGTGGCGTGGCGGACCCCTCGCTGACCCAGACCGGCCTGGTGACCGGCTCGCCGGCGTACCTCTCCCCCGAGGTCGCGTCGGGCGCCTCGGCCACGCCCGCGAGCGACGTGTGGTCGCTCGGCGCGACGATGTTCCATGCGCTCGCGGGGCGGCCGCCGTACGACGTCGGCGACAACGTCCTGGGCGGGATGTACAAGATCGTCCACGAGGAGCCCCCGCGGCTGCGCAACGCCGGGTGGCTCGCACCGCTGCTCGAGATGACGATGAGCCGCGACGCCGCCGAGCGGCCGTCGATGGCCGACGTGCGCGACTACCTCCGCGCCCGTCCGTCCGACCAGGCGGCCGCGGCGGCGATCCTCGACCGGACGCCGACCCGCGAGACGCCGGCGGTGGCGACCGCGCCCCTGGCGCCCCCGCCGTCGTCGCCGCCGCCCGCCGACGACGGCCTGACGATCATCGGCCCGCCCGCCCCGCTCGAGCCCGGAACGGTCGCGGGCGAGCCCTCCCGCGACCGGCGCGCGGGCACGCTCGCCGTCATCGGCGGAGCGATCGCCGCTGTCGTCGCCGTCATCGGCGTGATCTTCCTCCTCAACAGCGGTGGCGACGACGAGCAGCCCTCGCTCGCCGGTGACGCGACCTCGCAGACCGGCGGCGAGCAGAGCGAGGGCGGGTCGCCCGCGCCGAGCGACACCACTGACGCGCCCGAGCAGCCCACGGAGAAGGAGCTCGAGGACTTCGCGACCTCCTACGTCATGACCGCGAGCGCGAGTCCCGGCCAGGGGTTCAAGATGCTCACGCCCGACTACCAGGCCCAGAGCCCCGACTACAGCGACTTCTGGGGCCCGATGAGCAATCCCCGCATCCTCGACATCTCCGCGGATCCCGGGGCGATGACGGTGACCTACACCTACAAGTACGCCATCCCCAGCGTCGGCAGCAAGACCGAGACGGTGACCCTGCAGCTCGTGCGGGAAGGCGAGAGCTTCCTGATCTCCGGCGCGACCGCGAGCTAGCGCACCGCAGCGAGGAGCTCTGCCTCACGCTCCCGGCTGATGCCGGTGACCGGCGCGTCCGGGGTGGCGCGCAGCCACTCCAGCGTGTCGCGGCTGGTCTCGGCGACCGGCCGGAGCGACAGCCCCGCCTCGAGGGACGGCGCGACGTCATGGGCGGGCAGGCCGTCGTACTCGGGCCGCGGCAGCCACAGCGGGATGGCGTCGTCGCCCATCCACGGCTCGACGCCCAGCTCCTGGAGGCGGTCCTGCCCCACCCAGGTGTACGTCGCAGCGCGGCTCTGCCCGGCGCCGACCTCGCAGGCGGCGAGCAGGTCGCGGATCGGCATCGGCTCGCCGACGCCGTCGTAGACGCCCTCCGTCCGGCGCTCCGCCATCGTGACGATCCACGCCGCCAGGTCACGCACGTCGATCACCTGCATCACGTCCTCCGGCGAGCCCGGCGCGAGGATCTCGCCCCCGTCGGCGACCCGGCTGGGCCAGTAGGTGAACCGGCCCGTGGGATCGCCGGGCCCGACGATCAGGCCGGGCCGCACGACCGCGGAGGTGCGCGCGCCCTCGGTGACGATCCGCTCGCAGGCGACCTTCATGCCGCCGTACGCCTCGGGGTCGGTGGCGAGGTCGACGTCGTCCGGGATCTCCTCGCGCAGCGGGAGCGTGCCGGGCCGGCCGCCCGGCGTGGAGTCGTCGGCGTAGACGTTGATCGTGGAGACGAAGACCCAGTGCGGGTCGGGCAGGGCACGCACTGCGCTGCGCACGCGCGAGGGGTGGCGCGCGACGTCGACGACGGCGTCGTACCGCCGCTCGACCAGCGGGGGCGGCGGGGGCTCGGAGCGGTCCCACGCCAGCAGCTCGGCGCCGTCGGGGACGGACCCCGACGTGCCGCGGCACGCACAGGTCACGCGGTGCCCGCGCGCCACGGCGTCAGCGGCCACAGCCTTCGACAGGAACACGGTGCCGCCCAGGACGAGGAGATCCATGGCCTCACCCCACCCCGTCGGCTCCGGCCGGACAAGCGGTTCCGCTCAGGGCGGAACGGGATCCGGCCTCATAGTGACCGGCGACCCGGGTACCTCCCGGAGGTGCACAGGATCCGCGTCGGCATCTCCGGGTGGGCGTATCCCCGCTGGCGGGGCGACTTCTACCCGCGCGGCCTCGTCCAGCGCGAGGAGCTCGCGTACGCCGCGGCTCGGATGGGATCGATCGAGATCAACGGCTCCTTCTACTCGCTGCAGCGCCCGTCGTCGTACGCCGCCTGGCGCGACGCCGCTCCCGACGACTTCGTGTTCGCGGTCAAGGGCGGTCGGTTCATCACGCACATGAAGCGGCTGCGCGACGTCGAGGCACCCCTCGCCAACTTCTTCGCCTCGGGCGTGCTGGCCCTCGGCCCGAAGCTCGGGCCGGTGCTGTGGCAGCTGCCGGAGTCGGTGCGGTACGACGCCGGGCTGCTCGCCGACTTCTTCGACCTGCTCCCCCGCTCCACCACCGAGGCGGCCAAGCTCGCCGAGCACCACGACGGCCGCCTGACCGGGGACCGGCTGCTCACGACCACCGACGCGGACCGGCCGCTGCACCACGTCCTGGAGTTCCGGCACCCCAGCTTCTGCACCGAGGAGGCGTTCGCCCTGCTCCGGAGGCACGACATCGGCTGCGTGGTGGCCGACACCGCGGGCCGCTGGCCCGAGCCGGACGCCGTGACGAGCGACGTCGTCTACGTGCGGCTGCACGGCGACACCGAGCTCTACACGAGCGGCTACTCCGACGCTGCGCTCGACCGGTGGGCCGACCGCTGCCGCGCGTGGGCGGAGTCGGCCGACACGTTCGTCTACTTCGACAACGACGCCCGCGGCCACGCCCCGCACGACGCGGTGAGGCTTCAGGAGATCCTGGCGAGCTGAGTGGCATGCTCCACGGATGACCACGCAGACTCCGCCCCCACCGCTGCAGCCGCTGGACGAGAGCTGGGAGAGGGCGCTGTGCATCGTCGCCCATCCCGACGACATGGAGTTCGGAGCGGCCGCCGCGGTCGCGCGCTGGACCGGACAGGGGAAGTCCGTCGCCTACTGCATGGTGACCAGCGGCGAGGCGGGCATCGACGGCGTCGCTCCCGACGAGTGCCGCGTCGTACGGGAGCAGGAGCAGGTGGAGTCCGCGCGGATCGTCGGGGTCGACACCGTCGAGTTCCTCCACCAGCCTGACGGCGTCCTCGAGTACGGCGTCGCGCTGCGCGGCCTGCTCGCGGAGGTCGTACGGCGCCACCGCCCCGAGATCGTCATCACCGGCAACTTCCGCGACACCTGGGGCGGTCGCAACCTCAACCAGGCCGACCACATCGCCGTCGGGCGGGCCGTCGTGGACGCCGTGCGCGACGCGGGCAACCGCTGGATCTTCGCCGACCAGCTCGTCGACGGCCTCGAGCCGTGGGGCGGCGTTCGCGAGGTGTGGGCGTTCGGCTCCCCGTTGGCCGAGCACGGCGTCGACACCACCGAGACGTTCGACGCGGGCGTCGCCTCGCTCGAGGCGCACCGGGCCTACATCGACGGCCTCGGCTGGGAGAACTGGGACCCCCGCGAGTTCCTCGAGGGTTTCGCCCGCCCGACGGGCACGCGGCTGGGCGTGCCGATGGCCGCGGCGTTCGAGGTGTTCCCGATGGGCTGGGGGGACTGACCCGGAGCGGTTCCGCACGGCCGGGCGAACAGGCTCGGGAATGCTCTTGTCGAACACCGGTGTTCAACTTATTATCCTGAACATCACTGTTCGACTTAGGAGCCTGGCATGACCTCTACCCCCGCATCCGCGGCGACCGAGACGACCTCTCCCGCCCCGGACCCCCGCCGCTGGTCGACCCTGGCGCTGCTCGGGATCGCCCAGCTGATGCTGATCGTCGACGTGACCGTCGTCGCGATCGCACTGCCCCACATGGGCGCCGACCTCGGGCTCGACCGTGAGGCCACGACCTGGGTGGTGAGCGCCTACACCCTCGCGTTCGGCGGCCTGATGCTGCTCGGCGGCCGCGCGGCCGACATCCTCGGCACCCGCGCCGTGGTCCTGACCGGGCTCGGCGTCTTCACCGGCGCCTCCCTGGTCTCCGGCCTCGCCGAGACGCCCGAGCTGCTCATCGGCGGCCGGGTGGCGCAGGGCCTCGGCGCCGCCCTCCTCTCTCCCGCGGCGCTCGCCGCCGTGCTGCACCTCTTCGAGGGCGAGGAGCGCAACCGTGCCATGGGCATCTGGTCGGCGCTGGGCGGCGGCGGTGCCGCGCTCGGCGTGCTCCTCGGCGGGGTCCTGACCGCCGGCCCCGGGTGGCCGTGGGTGTTCTTCGTCAACGTCCCCATCGGCATCGTCGTGACCGTCGTGCTGACCCGGCGGCTGCCGCGCGCCGCGACTCGGTCCGCGTCCGGCGTCGACGTCCTGGGCGCCGCGCTGGTCACGGCGGCGACGGGCACCGGGATCTACGCGCTGATCGGCGCCGGCGACCGCGGCTGGACCGACGGCACCACGCTCCTCCTCCTCGCCGGGTCCGTCGTCCTCTACCTGCTGTTCGGCCTGCGGCAGCGGACCGCCCGGACACCGCTGATGGACCTCGGGCTGCTGGCACGTCGACCGGTCGCCTCCGGCACGTTCCTGATCGTCTCCGCGACCGCGCTGATGGTGGCCGGCTTCTTCCTCGGCACGTTCTACCTCCAGCACCACGCCGGCAAGGGCGCGCTGCTGACGGGCGTGCTGTTCCTGCCGATCGCGATCGCGACGATGGCCGGCGCCACCGCCGGCGGTCATCTGATCGCCCGGACCGGCGCCAGGGTCCTCGCCGCGAGCGGGTTCGTGGTCGCCGCGCTCGGGTTCTCCGTGCCGGCGCTCCTCGACGGCGCAACGGCGGTGGTGGTCGGCATCGCCGGCGGCGCCCTCGGCCTCGGCGTCCTGTTCGTGGCGGCATCGGCCACGGCGCTCGGCATGATCGCCCCGCACGAGGCCGGCATCGCGAGCGGCATCGTCAGCACGTTCCACGAGTTCGGCGCCTCGCTCGGCGCGGCGGTCATCTCCAGCGTCGCGGCCGCGAGCATCGCGGGCTCCACGGCGGCCGGGTTCACCGACGGCTTCACCCTCGCCGCCGCCGTCGCCGCGACGGCCGCCCTCGTCTCCCTCGTCCTCGTCCCCGGACGGACCACCGGCTCCGTCCCGCACACCGGAGGTCTCCACTGATGTTCACGCAGATCCGCAGGTTCTCCCTGCACTACCTCGAGATGGTCGTCGCGATGCTCGTCGGGATGATGGTGCTCTGGCCGGTGTGGATGCTGGCCACGAGCGGCGCGGCCGACACCCACTGGCTGCGGTCCGCGGAGGTCGAGTCGCTGGTCATGGCGACGACGATGGCCGTGCCGATGGCCGCCTGGATGCGGCTCCGCGGGCACGCCTGGGCGCCGACGCTGGAGATGAGCGCCGCGATGTACGCCGGCTTCGTCCTGGCCATGCCGTTCCACTGGGCCGGGGCGATCGGCGAGCACGGGCTGATGATGGTCGGCCACGTCGGCATGTTCGTCCTCATGCTCGTCGCGATGGCCTGGCGGTGGGAGGAGTACGCCGGCTGCCACTCCCGTCACGGCGCGGCGGTCGCGGCGGCCGAGTCGGATCCGCGAGGGACTACGATCGCCGCATCGTGACCAGCACCGACGAAGCCACCACCGGCCGGCAGCAGCGGGCCGACGCCCGCAGGAATGCGGCGGCGATCCTCGACGCGGCGACCCGGTGCCTGGCGCGCGATCCCGACGCGAGCATCAACGAGATCGCGAAGGCCGCCGGGGTCGGCCGGGTCACGCTCTACGGTCACTTCGACACCCGGGCGACGCTCGTCGGCGCGGTCGTCGACCGCGCGATGCAGGACGCGGAGGCCGCGCTGTCCGCGGTCGACCTGTCCGGTGACCCGGTCGACGCTCTGCGACGGCTGATCGACGCCACCTGGACGATCACGAACCGGTACGGCGCCCTGGTGGTCGCGGCCGAGCGGACCCTTCCCGGTGGCGAGATGGAGGCGGCCCACGAGGCCCCCCGCGCCCGCGCCGAGCGACTGCTCGAGCGGGGCCGCGCGGAGGGCCGCTTCCGCGACGACCTTCCGGTGTCGTGGCTGGTGACGATGCTGCACACCGCCACCCACGCCGCGTCGGCGGCGGTCTATGCCGGCGAGATGGCCGCGGAGGACGCGCCGCGCGCGATCGCCGCCACCATGCTGGGGCTGCTCACGCCGCCCGGCGGCGTCGTACCCGATCCACGGGGGTAGCGCGCGCCGTCCTGAGCAGCAGGACGGAGTCCCCGGCCAACAGGGGGCGACCGGGGACTCCGAGCCGGGGGTCAGCCGCCGAGGTTGAGCGCGCCGAGGATCTGCTCGAGCAGATCGGTCAACTGCGCCAGCAGGCCCGCGAGCGGTCCGCCGTCCAGCAGGTTGGCGACGGCGCATAGCAGGTCACCCAGCAGTCCGCCGGCCGGGTTGGCGATGATGTCCAGGACCACCTGGTCGAGATGGATCTCCAGACCGAGCAGGTTGAGGTCCAGCGGCCCCAGCACCAGGTTGAGCACGTCGCAGGTCGCGGCCGCGGCGGCCATGCCGCCCGCCAGGCCGGGCCCGCGCATCGTCGCCTGGCCGCCACCGGTCGCGCCCGAGAGGGCGACCGGGAGCGAGACGTCCTCGGACACCTTGCGGGTCCGGTCGCCCTTCTCGTGCGCGAGCCCGGTCACGGTGCCGTGGGCGACGATCTCCTCGCCGACGACCTCGAAGCTGCTCGGGACGAAGCGGCCGCGGAACCAGCCGTCGTCGGACCGGTAGCGCACCGGGGCGCGCATCGATCCCTCGTCCGTGACCGCGACGACCGGAGATCCCCAGCCCTTGCGCCCGGCCTCGGCCGGCGCCGGCTGGGTCACCAGCGCCACGGTCGCGACCGTGACCAGCAGCGCCAGGACCCGGCGCAGGCGCGGGCCCGCACGCTGATCTGACTTGAACATGATGACTCCCTCCCCAGCGGGGGTCGTTCGCCCCCGCCAGCCCTAACGGCGCCGGGGACCGCCGGTTGCGGCCGACCCCCGAGCCGCCCATGGGTCGCCGGTACCCCGGACCGCGCAGCCCATGACCGGAGCTCTGCGGAACCCGGCTGATCGGCGATGCGAACGGGTACCGGCTCCGCTGACACTTCGAGGGAGGGAGCGACGAGATGTCGGACGGAGCCGTGGACGTGCGCCGCGAGGTGCTGCAGATGCTGCTGGAGAAGATCGAGGAGGACCGCTTTCCGTCGTCGACGATGATGGACATGGCGGAGAAGCTGCTGGGGCCGGACGAGTTGTCCGCCTACACCGCGATCCTGCTCGACAAGGTCCGCGAGACGCGGTTCCCGAGCATGGACATGCTGAGGCGGGTCAGCGCGTACGCCTGAGCGCAGCCATCGGGAGGTCCACCCAGGAAAGCCGGTCCCGCCAGGGCTCCTGTTCTTCGATTTCGGGGCGTAGAATTCAGCATGGCCGCGGGAGGCATCTCTTCCCAGGGCGATGACCTCGCCGGACTCTTCGACGCGTCGCCGGATCCCCGCGTCCACACGTCCGCTGCGGCCGAGCTCGGGTTCCTGCTCGGCCTGTTCGCTGCGCTCGCCGCACCGTTCTCCGTCATGCACGCGCTCGCCCTCGCAGCCAGCATCCTCGGCATCGCGTTCGGTTTCGTCGGGCTGGCCACCACCAGCCGACCGAACGTCGCGGGCGGCGCGCTCACGCCGCTCGCCCTCCTGCTCGCGTTCACGGCGGTGATCGTGGTGGGGCTGCGCTACTTCGGGGTCGACACGGCCTTCGGTGACGAGTTGCTACCGACCCTCGGCGACTGGCTGCAGCGGCTGAACGCACCGTTCCTGCCGGCCTGAGGTGTCGACCGGCCAGCTTGTGTAGGGCGGGTGGGGCTCGAACCCACGACCCAAGGATTATGAGTCCTCTGCTCTGACCGACTGAGCTACCGCCCCTGGGGTGGGCTCACCCTAGTGGGGATCGATGCGCCGGGCTCGCTCAGGAGCCGCCGACGCCGTACGTCGCGATCGCGTCCTCGACGGTCTCGCCCGTCGGGTTGTAGGCGCAGGCGTCCTCGGCGCGGTCGACGACCGGCTCCTCGCCACCGCTGCCCGGCTGGCGCGGCGGCGGGTTGAGGGCCCGGTCGACCAGCTCGTGCATGTAGTCGAAGTCGGGGTCGGCGGAGGTCCACTCGTCGTTGGTCTGGAAGACCACCGACTTCATCTTCGCGCCCTTGACCTTCAGCGCGAGATCGACGAACGCGGACGCGAGCTCCTGCGGGATGTCGGTGTAGACGATCTCCTCGCCGGCCTTGATCAGGTCGAGGTAGCGCCGCAGCACGTTGGCCGGGTCGGCCGCCTCGACGATCGCGTCGACCATGCAGCGCTGGCGCTCCATCCGCTCGTAGTCGTCGGAGCCGACGCGGCCGCGGGCGAACCAGAGGGCGTAGTAGCCGTTGAGGTGCTGGTCCGGCCCCGGCGGGATCCACTCGTCGGGCGGGGTGCCGCAGTCGGTGCAGCCCTGCACTGCGATCGGCTCGTTGATGTTCACGTCGACGCCGCCGATCGCGTCGACGACCTGCTTGAAGCCGTCGAGGTTGACGAGCACGTAGTACTCGACCGGGATGCCGAGCGTCCCCTCCACGGCCTGCTTGATCGCATCGGCGCCCTCGTTGGTGCTCTTGCCGAGGATGCCGGGGTGCCAGGCCGGGATGTTGCGGTAGATCGCGTTGAGCATGAAGTCGCCGCTGGCGGGGTCGCCGTTGCTGAAGCCGTAGGGGTACTCCTCCCGCAGCGGGCTGCCCTCGGGGAACTGGGCGTTCGCCATGTTGCGCGGGAGGCTGAACGTGACCGTCTTCCCGGTGCGGGTGTCGATGCTGAGCAGGATCACGCTGTCGGTGCGCACGCCCTCGCGGCCCTCGCCCCCGTCGCCGCCGAGCAGCAGCACGTTGACGCGCTCCCGCCCGGCCCACGGGTCCTCATGGGTCACGTCGTCGGGCGCGGTCGCGGTCTCGTTGTTGTCGAAGACCCGCTCCACGAACCCGGCGGTGGCCATGCCGTACTGCGCCGCGCGCAGGACCGGGGCGGCCATGATCCCGCAGAAGACGACGACCGCGATGTTGCCGACCCAGGTGTGCCAGCGGGGGCGCTCCCGCGGCCGGACCAGGCGGTAGGACGTCCACACGACGAAGAGCCAGACGAGCAGCAGGCCGACGACCACGCCGAGGACGATCTTGAGCAGCTGCGGGTCGAAGACGAGGTCGAGCCCGCGCCGCCAGTCACGCCCGAAGTACCACGCGACGAAGCCGGCGATGATCGCCCAGCCGGCAATCACGATCCCGCCGATGAGCTTGCGGCCGGCGTACAGGTAGCCGGAGCCGGGGACGACGGCGCCCAGGAACGTCATGCCCAGGGTGCCGGCGAGCCCGCGGGTGCGGCGCTCGCCCGGTCGCAGCGCGCGTCGGCCACCGGCGCTGCGCGTCGTGCGCGGGGTCGTCGTGGTAGCGGCGGTCGCGGTGGTCGCAGCGAGCGAGGTCGGCGCGGGAGCCGCGACCGCCGCGCGCGGCGTCGCGGCGGGAGCCCCCTTGCGGCTGGTGCCCGTACGGCGCGCCGCGCGCCGCTGCGCGCGCACCTCGTCGGTGCTCAGCGCGCGCCTGCCGCCCCTGCGCTGCTGGTGCTCGAGGCGACGGCGCTCGCGTGCGGACAGCCGGATCGACCGGGGCGCACGGCGTGCTCCACCGCGGCTCGTCGGCTCGGCCATTCGTACCTCTCGACACCCTCGGACTCGGGCACGGGACCGTCCCGCGCCGCAAAAGTATCGCTACGCCCGAGCGCTGCGTCACATCCGTGGGCGTGTGCCCACCGGCGGATCCTCACCGAGCGTACCGAGCCACTCGGCAGGAGCGGCGCCGTACTCCCCTCGTTCGGCGAGTGTCATCGAGGCGACGCACCGTCGCCAGGACTCCGCCCGGGCCAACCGCCCGAGCTGGAGGGCGGCCGGCAGGGCAGCGCGCATCCGGGCGGCCGGCACCACGTCGGTCCACACCTCGAGAGCGGCGTCGACCACCCGGTGCAACCGGGGGTCGTCGGGGCCGGCCCCGAGGACGTCGGCGCAGAACCTCAGCGGGATGAGGAGCGACCCGAGCGGCTCGGCGAGCACGGCGTCGCCGAAGTCGAAGAACCGCAGCGACGCGTCGCCGGCCGGCGCGATCACGTTGTTGTCGTGGAGGTCGTTGTGGTTGAGCGTGATCGGCAGGCCCAGGTCGGCCACCTCGTCAGACCACTCACCGATGTCCGGCAGCAGGGCCTCGATGCGCAGCGCCTCCTCGGGCCGGAGACGGCGCGCGTCGCCGGCGGGCAGCGCGGCCAGCCGGCCGACCGCATCGGCGACGTACGTCGTGGCGTCGGCCGGCAGCAGCACCCGCAGCGGCAGCTCGGCCACGTGGGTCGCCACCTCACGCTGGAGGGCGGCGGCCTCGGCCACGATGCGGCACCACACGTCGGGGTCGGCGGCGGCCCCGGACGCGCGGAGCGTCGGACCCAGGTCGGGGGTGAGCAGCAGGTCGCGTGCGGGGTCGGCCGCTGCGACGGGCGCCACGCGCTCGGGGGCAATCCGGGCGAGCTCGACGACCAGCGCCGCTTCGTGCGCCTGGCCGGGACAGTTCTGCTTGGCGTAGTGGACGCCGGCCGCGCTCTCGACCCGCCACACGGTCGACCAGGGCCGCACGTCGAGGGGCTCCAGGACGGTCGGCTCGCCGACCACGGGCGCCACGAAGTCGCGGAGCTCCTCCCGGAACTCCACGGTCGTCCACACCGCGCTGGTCCACGTCACAGGGCGAAGCCTGCTCCCGCCGGACCTGCCCGCGCCACCGGGTTTTCCTGTTCAGGAATTCGCCGTTTCTGACAGCGGCTGGACCCGCGACCTGGGGGTACCTGACGTTCGGTCCGACCGGGTCGCACTTCTCGGGACGCACACCGTGCGGGCCACGCTCCCTCCCGAGAAAGACAGGCCCATGCACAGGACACTTCTTGCTGCCCTCCTGGCGGTCACCGCCATGAGCAGCCCCCTCTCCCCCACGTCTCCGGCGTCCGCCCAGGCTCCCGGGCCCGAGCGGCTGATCTGCGACAACACCAAGGACGATCCCTACACCGGCCGCTATGCGAGCGTCCGCGTCCCCAAGGGCGCGTCGTGCTACCTCGAGAACGCCGTCGTGCTCGGCAACCTCAAAGCGCTGCACCAGGCCGTCGACGTGTACGTCATCAACACCGAGGTCCAGCGCAACCTCCACATCAAGGGCGCCCAGCGCGACGTCAAGATCGGTCCCGAGAACTGCCGGTTCGACCCGCCGGTGGGCAACAACGTCAAGGTGACCCGGTCGCACAACGTGGCGATCTGCTTCACCTTTGCCGACAACAACATCATGGTGACCCGCAACGACGGGCGGATCATGCTCCGCGACAACCGCGCGGGCAACAGCATCAAGGTGAACGACAACCTGCCCTACGATCGCTTGCCCGGCGACGGACAGCACCCGGACATCGACGCGATCCGGGTCATCGACAACGTCGCCGAGCGCCGGATCAGTGTGCAGCGGAACGCCGACCGGCCACTGATCCTCCGCGGCAACACTCCGGAGCCCGTCGTCTGACGAGCGACCCGGGGCCGCTCACCTGGCGTTGCGGCGCGCCCGCTCCTCGTAGGCGGCGCGCGCCGCAGGGTCGGCCTGCGCGAGCACGGTGCTGGCGTCGTTGGTCTTGGCCAGCACGTCCTGCACCTTGCGAGGCAGCGCCTGCGTGAGCTTGGTCGGGCCCTGCACCCAGTTGGGCACCCAGACCTCGGCTCGGGGCTTGCGGACCACGGACTCGATCGCCCGGGCGACGTCGTCGGGGGTCACCGGCTTCATGCCCTTGGCCGCCGGGACGCCGGCGGCGAGCTCGGTCTGCACGACCGTCGGCAGGATCAGCGACACGTCCACGCCGTGGGGCGCGAACTCCTGCCGGATCGCCTCGCTGAACCCGACGACGGCGAACTTCGAGGCCGAGTAGGTCGCGCCGTCCGGCACGGCGAGCCGGCCGACGGCCGAGGCGACGTTGACGATGTGGCCGCGCCCGCGCTCCACCATGCCGGGCGTGACCGCCTTGATGCCGTTGATCGGGCCGTGCACGTTGACGTTGAAGATCGCCTGGGTGACCGAGTCGGGCTCCTTGAGCACCGAGCCCAGCGGCATGATGCCGGCGTTGTTGACCAGCACGTCCCAGGGCCCGAGGTGGCCGACCTCGCCGAGGAACTCGGCCCAGGAGGCCGGGTCGGTGACGTCGAGGCGCGCGGCCACCACCCGGTCGCCGTACGGCGCCGCGACCTCGCCGGCGATGTCGGGATCGAGGTCACCGATCGCGACCGCTGCTCCCTGCCGCGCGAAGCGCTCGACGGTGGCGCGGCCGATGCCGCGGGCCCCGCCGGTCACGATGATGGACATTCCGGAGATCTGACGGGCCACTGGTCACCTCGGGGTTTCGTTCTGACTGAGTCTTCGTCCGCGGTCAGCGGACCTTGAGCCGGCGCAGCAGCTTGAGCTGGCCGTTGCCCATCGCGACGAACTTCTCGAGCGTCTGGCCGGGCAGCGGACCGACCGGGCCGATCCGGGACGCAGCGACGGTCTGGGAGTCGGTGTACTTCCGGATGCCCTCGCCGCCGTGTCGGCGACCCGAGCCGCTCTCTGCCACGCCGCCCATGCCGGCCTCGATCGAGCCCGCGGCCAGCGCCGCGCCGTCGTTGATGTTGACCGAGCCGGCGCGGATCCTGCGCGCGAACGCGTCGGCGGCGTCGAGGTCCTTGCTGAACACACTGGCCGAGAGGCCGGCCCGGCCCTGGTTGGCCACGCGCAAGGCGTCCTCGTCGTCGGAGGCGCGGTAGAGCGCGATGACCGGTCCGAAGGTCTCGCCGAGGCAGAGGTCCATCTCGTCGGTCACGCCCTCGAGCACGGTCGGGGCGTAGCACAGCGGGCCGAGGTCGGGACGCGCCTTGCCCCCGGCGAGCACCGTCGCGCCCTTGGCGACGGCGTCGTCGACGTGCGCCGAGACCTTCTCGAGCTGCGCGCGCGAGGCGAGCGAGCCGATGTCGTAGGAGAAGTCGAAGGCCTGGCCGAGCTTCTGCCCGCTGGTGGCGGCGAGCAGGGCCTCCTTGAAGGCGTCGTAGACGTCGGTGTGCACGATCACCCGCTCGATGTGGATGCACATCTGACCGGTGTTGGCGAAGGCCGCCATCACCGTGCCCCTCGCCGCCTGCTGGAGGTCGGCGTCGGCGCGCACCACGAGCGGGTTCTTCCCGCCGAGCTCGAGGGAGGCGCCGATCAGCCGGCGTGCGGCGTGCTGCGCGACGAGGCGGCCGGTGGCGGTCGAGCCGGTGAAGCTGATGTAGTCGACGTTGTCGACGACGGCCTCGCCGATGGCCGCACCCGGCCCTGTGACCACCTGCCAGACGTGCTCGGGCAGCCCCGCCTCGGCGAGCAGGGCGCGGGTCCACAGCAGCGTGAGCGGCGTCTGCGGGTCGGCCTTGCCGACGACGGCGTTCCCCGCCAGCAGCGCCGGGATGGCGTCACCGACGCCGAGGTAGAGCGGGTAGTTCCACGGCGAGATGATGCCCACCACTCCCTTGGGCTTGCGCACCTCGCGCGCCTTGGTCGCGACCGGGATCGCGGCCCGGACCTTGCGGTCGGCGAGGTACTTCGCGCCGTGGACGGCGTAGTGACGGGCCAGGTTGGCGACCTGCAGCACCTCCTGCCACGCGTGGAAGCGGGCCTTGCCCATCTCCCACTGGATCAGGTCCATGATCTCGTCCTGCCGCTCGACCAGCAGGTCGTGGAAGCGCAGGATGACCTCGGCGCGCGCACCGTGGGTGAGCGCGGCCCAGTCGGCCTGCGCCCGGCGAGCCGCCTCGGCCGCGGCGACCACGTCGTCCGGCGTGCAGGCCGGCACGGGAGCGGTCGGCATCTCGTCGTACGGCGCGATCGCGGTGAGCGTCTTGGCGCCGCCCGAGACCGGGCAGGCGACCCACCGGTTCCAGGAGGCGAGCCGGCGGTCGGTGACCCAGGCGGGGCGGTGGCTGCTGGTGGTCGTCGTCACCGGGGTGGGGGCGTCGGCGGTCGCGGTCATCGGGTGCTCCTGTTCCGCACGAGGTGGAGGGGTTGGCCGTCCTTGGGGAACGGCAGGGAGTGGTTGTCGAGCGGCGCGCGGTAGCCCGGGTCGACGGTCCAGTGGTAGTTGCGCAGCAGCCGGTGCATGATCGCCTTGACCTCCATGCCGGCGAAGTAGAGGCCGATGCACTTGTGCACGCCGCCGCCGAACGGCTCCCAGGCGTAGCGGTGCGACTTGTCCTCGCGGCGCTCGGGCGAGAACCGCTCGGGGTCGAACACCATCGGGTTGGTCCAGTACTCCTCCATCACGTGGGAGAACTGGACGCCGACCATCACGTCGGTGCCGGCCGGGATCCGGTAGCCCTGGATCGCTGTGTCCTTGACGGCTCGGCGCATCAGCAGCGGGACGGGTGCGCGCAGCCGCAGCGCCTCCTTCATCACCCAGTCGAGGGCGTGCAGGCCCTCGATCTCCGGCAGCGTCGGCTCGGGCCCGAGCGCGAGCGCCTCCGCGCGGCACCGCTCCTGCCACTCGGGATGCTGGCCGAGGTACTGCAGCATCGTCGACGTGGTGATGGTGGAGGTGTCGTGGGCCGCCATCATCAGGAAGATCATGTGGTTGACGACGTCGTCGTCACTGAACCTCTCGCCGTCCTCGGTCTCGATGTGGCACAGGACGGAGAAGATGTCGTCGGTGCGCGTCGCCCGCTTCGCCGGCAGGTAGTGGCGGAGGAACCGCTCGAGCACCTTGCGGCTGCGGTAGGCCTTGCCCCAGCGGGTCAGTGGCACGTTGGCACGCACGATGCCGGCGGCCGCTTGGACACAGTCGATGAACGCCTTGTTGACGTGGTCCATCTCCGCGCGGCTGGTGTCCTGGGCGCCACCCATGAAGATGTCGGCGGCGATGTCGAGCGTCAGCTGCTTGAGGGCCGGGTAGGCCTTGAACCGCGGACCGGTCGCCCAGCCGGCCATGCCCTGCTCGATCGCGGGATGCATCCGGGCGGTGTACGCCGCCAGCCGGTCGCGCGTGAACGCCTCCTGCATGATCCGGCGGTGGCCGTGGTGCTCGTCGAAGTCGAGCAGCATCAGTCCCCGGTGGAAGAACGGGCCGACGATCTTGCCCCAGGCCGGCTCGTTGGCGAACGCCTTGTCCTTGTTGCGGAGCGCCTCCTCGCAGGCGTCCGGCCCGAGGAGCATCACGCCCTGGTCGAGCGCGGAGTACAGCGGGGAGACCGGGCCGTAGGTCTCCCACTGGTGGCGCATCAGCGCCAACGGGTCCTTGATGAAGTCGAACACCCGGCCGATCAGGGGAAGGCCCCGGTCGGAGCGCAGCTGGTCCGGGATCGGCTTGAGCTCGGCCACCGCTGCCGCTGGCGGTGCCGCGGGCTCGATCGTGCTGGTCAACGGGCCTCCTGCGGCAGATGTGACCACGGTCATGCCCAGCCTGATTCAGGAAGGACGTCCTGTCAACCTTCTGGACAGCGCCACCTGAGCGCGTGAGAAGGTGGCGCCATGGCAGTGCAATCGGGCGTCTACCGCGGGGTCCCGGCGGAGGAGCGGGTCGCCGAGCGACGCGCCCGCCTGATGGAGGCGACGCTGGCGGTGTGGGCCGACCCGGAGCGCCGCACGACCATGACGGCGATCTGCGCCGAGGCCGGGCTGACCGAGCGCTACTTCTACGAGAGCTTCGGCGGGCTCGACGAGGCGCTGACGGCGGTGATGGACGCGATCGCCTCGGAGATCGAGAGCACCACGCTCGAGGCGGCCGAGGAGGCCGGCGACGACCCGACCGCGCGCACGCGGGCCTCGCTCGACGCATTCATCGCCCTCCTGCGCGACGACCCGCGCAAGGGACGGGTCGCGATCGTCGAGGCAGCCGGGGTGCCCGAGCTGCGGCAGCGCCGTACCGAGCTGCTGCGGCACTTCGCCCACCGCTCGGCCGAGGAGGCGCGCACCATGACGGGCCTCCCCCGACGCAGCCCGGCCGAGGACGAGATCGCCGGCCTGCTCTTCATCGGCGGCATGGCCGAGCTGGTGACCGCCTGGCTCGACGGCGCCGTCGACGCGACGCCCGACGACATCGTCGACGCGGCGACCCGGGGGTTCCTCGGCCTCTACGGCTGACGCCGGTCGTTCTGTGCCGACGGGGTACCTCCCCCCGCCCCGACCCAAGGACCTCGATGCGCCGCAGCACCGCCCTTGCCCTCGCCGCTGTCGCGGTGGCGATCGCGGCCCTCCTCGGCCTGGGCGAGGCCGAGCGAGGCGCCCGGCCGACCGACTCGTTGCCCGACGGGCTCGACAGCACGCTTGGCGTGGCGCTCCGCGAGGACCTCCCCCAGGCGGACGAGATCGAGGCGGTGGTCGTCTACAAGACGAGCGACGGTTCCGACTCCCTCGGCAGGTCCCTCGGTGCGCTGGAGGAGCACGCCCGGGCGCTCGGATCCGTCGGCGAGATCCTTGCCGCGGAGGACGGCACCGCGGCCGTGGCGGTCGTGTCGCTCGACGGCGGCTCGGCCACCGAGGTCGCCGAGCAGGTCGAGCGCCTGCGCGAGCGCGCGCGGGCGGACCTGCCCGACGGGGTGGGGGCGCTGGTCACCGGTCCCGCGGCGATCCGCGCCGACCTCGCCGAGGTGTTCCAAGGGGCTGACAGCCGCCTGCTCCTGATCACCGCCGCGGTCGTCGCGGTGCTGCTGGTGATCACCTACCGCTCCCCCATGCTGTGGCTGGTGCCACTGGCCGTGGTCGCGCTGGCCGACCGGTTCGCGGCGGTGGCCGCGACCCAGGTGCTCGACCTCCTCGGCATGGCCTGGGACGAGTCGACGATCGGCATCCTCTCCGTGCTCGTGTTCGGGGCGGGCACCGACTACGCGCTGCTGCTGATCTCCCGCTACCGCGACGAGCTGGGCCGGACCCCCTCCCGGTCCGCGGCGATGGCCGTCGCCCGCCGCGGCACGGCGCACGCGGTGCTTGCCAGCAGCGTCACGGTCGTGCTCGGCGTGCTCACCCTCCTGCTCTCACTGACACCGACGACGCGCGGCCTCGGCCTCGCCTGCGCGGTCGGCGTGGTCGTCGCCGCGTTCTTCGCGCTCGCCGTACTGCCCCCTGCGCTGGTCCTGTGCGGCCGGTGGGTGTTCTGGCCCCGCATCCCGCACGAGGGCACGCCGACGCTGGCCGATCGGGCGACGCTGTGGAGCCGTCTCGGCGCCCTGGTGGCACGCCGCGCCACCGCGGTCGCGGTGGTCTCGGCGGCCGCACTCGCCGTGCTCTCGGTCGGTGCGCTCGGGATCGACACCGGCCTCGACGTCGACGACCAGTTCCTCGACGAGCCGGAGGCGGTGGTCGGCGCGGAGCGGATCGCCCGGTCGTTCCCCGCCGGCGTCGCCGCGCCCACGCAGGTGCTGACCACGGCGCCCGGCGACCAGGTGCGCGCCCGCGTCGAGTCCGTCGACGGCGTGGCGTCCGCGCGCACCTCGGACGAGGGCGGCGGGGTCACGGAGATCTCGGTGGTGCTGGACGCGGACCCCGGCTCCGCGGACGCCCGTACGGCGGTCAGCGACCTGCGCGCGGCAGTGGAGGACCTCGGAGAGACCCATGTCGTCGGCGAGGAGGCGGAGGCGGTCGACGAGGCCGAGGCCGCCTCGCGCGACCGGGCGGTGATCCTGCCGCTGATCCTCGGGGTGGTGCTCGTGGCCCTGGTCGTGCTCCTGCGCGCGCTCGTCGCGCCGGTGGTGCTGGTCGCCACCGTGGTGGCGACGTACGCGGCCAGCATGGGCGCCTCGTGGTGGCTGTTCAGCGGGCCGCTCGGCTTCGACGCGCTCGACGCCGGTGCGCCGCTCCTGGCGTTCCTCTTCCTCGTCGCGCTCGGCGTCGACTACAACATCTTCCTCGTCAGCCGCGCGATGGAGGAGCTGCCGGCTCACGGGCCGCGTGGCGCCGTGCTCCAGGCGCTGGCAGCGACCGGCGGCGTGATCACCAGTGCCGGGATCCTGCTCGCGGCCGTGTTCCTGGTGCTCGGCGTGCTGCCCCTGGTCGTGCTGGCACAGCTCGGGGTGATCATCTGCATCGGCGTCCTGCTCGACACCCTGCTGGTGCGCACCGTGCTGGTGCCCGCGATCGCGATCCGCCTCGGCGGCGCGTTCTGGTGGCCGCGGCGCCTCTCGACCGGCCGCTGAGCGCACTCGGCCGGTCGGTCGGCGCCGTCACGCCGCGTACGGCTGCGTCGCTCGAGCAACGCGCAGCGCGGTTGCCCACCAGGCCAGGCGGTCGAGCATCGTCTTGGCGGCCACGTCCACGCCGTCCGGTAGCCGGTCCTCTCCGAAGCTGGTCCAGCAGTTGGGGATGCAGACCCCGTCGCGCAGCGTGACTGCGTGGAGCTCCGAGAAGACGAGTCGCAGCTGCTCGACGGCACGCAGGCCGCCGCTGATCCCGCCGTAGGAGACGAAGGCGACCGGCTTCGCGAACCACTCCTCGAGGCCGAGGTCGATCGCCTGCTTGAGCGGGGCCGGATACGCGTGGTTGTACTCCGGGGTGACGACGACGAAGGCATCCGCGCGGGCCAGGCACTGGAGGTAGTCCGAGGCCGCGGTCGGGACGTCGTCGGTGAGGTGAGCGGGCAACCCGGCTTCCCGGAGGTCCACCACCTCGAGCGCGAACCGACCATCGGCCCGGGTGATGGGGAGGAGCCAGTCGACGATCCGCGGGGCGATTCGCCCTTCGCGGGTGCTCCCGACGATGACGACCAGGTTCAGCTGTGCGTCCACCGCACGTCCTTTCTCGTGGTGATTCTCGTGTCGGACAGCTCCGGCGCGCGCCGGAGGACCAAGGAGGCGCCGGTGACGGCGACGGTCGCGACAGCGCCGATCAGCGCCGCTGCGGCCGTGGCTCCGACGCGCTCGGCGAGAGCTCCCGCTCCGAGCACCGGCCCGACGAGGCCCAGGTAGGCCACCACGAACCAGGTCGACGAGACGGCCGCTCGTCGCTCAGGCGGCGCAGAGCGCGTGGCGCCGTCGAGCCCCTCGCCGAAGGCCAGGCCCGCGCCGAGTCCCCCGAGGCCGACGGCGGCGAGGAGGAGCGGGACGGAGTCGACGTCCATCGCGAGGGTGACCACGCCGGCCCCGCCCACGAGGGAGGTCACCGACGCCCCCAGCCGCGTCGTCGTGCTCAGGTGGGCGGTCGCGAGCTGTGCGGTGCCGGCGGACGCGAAGAGGAGGCAGCCCGCCACGCCGCTCAGGAGCAGGCTGTTCTCGTCGAGGATGTCGACGAGCAGCGTGGGCGTGAGCACCGCATAGAGACCGAGCTGCGCGTTCGCCGCGAAGCCCGCGACTGCCGCCGCGACGAAGACACGGTCGGGAGCGACCCGTCCGGAGCGCCGGCGGCGCTCCGTCGCGGACCGACCCTCCGGGGCTCGCCAGAGCCAGCCCAGCACCGGCACGACAGTGACGAGGTGCGCGAGGTAGGCGGCGTCGGCGGTCGACGTCGTTGCCTCGAGCACCAGCGCCGCGACGAGCGGCCCGGAGGCGAGGCCGGCCATGGTCGCGAACGTCGAGACCCGCGCCGCGCCGCCCGGGCCACGGGGATGCGTCCGGGTGAGTGCGGCCACCGCGGCGCCGCTCACCAGGCCCACGGAAGCGCCGGCGAGCACCCTGCCCGCGAAGAGGGCGGGCACGCCGTCGACGATCGAGACGGCGCTGGCGCTCGCCGAGGCCACCACGCCCCAGCGCAGTGGCGTCCACGGTCCGCGGCGGTCGGCCATCGATCCCCAGCCGAGCAGCGACCCGACCACCGCGGCGGCATAGGCCGCGAACACGGCCGACACCGTGGTGGCGGACAGGCCCCACTCCGCCTGGTACCAGCCCCAGAGAGCGTTCGGGACCGTCGTGCCGACCATCACCGCCCACAGGACGTAACCGACCGCCGCCGCCTCTCCGGCGCCTCCACCTGCCCGCACTGCCATCTCGTAAGTCACCTGCCTTTCGGTAGGTCACTATACAGAAGGTAGTGCCAATCGGTAGCGACTACCTTCTGGTAAGTTGTGGGAGTGGCGCTCGCTGATGGGTTCGATGTCGACCGAGCCTTCTGTCCCGACTTCCACCACGCGGTGGAGCTCGTGGGGCGGAGGTGGACCGGGGTCATCCTCCGCGCGCTGCTGCACGGCGCCACGCGGTTCACACAGATCCGCGACGCCATCCCGGAGCTCACGGACAAGATGCTCTCGGCGCGGCTGCGCGAGCTCGAGGCCGAGGGCATCGTGACGAGGCGCGTGACAGACGACGTCCCCGTGCGGGTCGACTACGCCCTGACCGAGAAGGGACGCGATCTCAGCGCGGCGATCACCAGCCTGAGCGACTGGGCCGACCGATGGGCGACCACCGGCGACCGGTGAATCACTCGTCAGGCCGGTGCTCGTGCCCGGTCCGCCCGTGGGTGCGGCGCTCCTCCTTCATCTCAGACTCATAGAGATGACGCTTGCCCTGGACCAGCGCGTCGCGGGCGTCCTTCTCGAGCCGCTTGAACGTCGCGTAGTAGCCGTCGTCGTACTCCTCCATGACCTGGAAGGTCCAGCGGCCGTAGAGCACGTTGCGCCCGACGAGCTCGCGCTCGAACCGGTCGGCGAGCTCGGTGTGCCCGGCCTCGCGCAGCTGGTCGACCCCCTTCTCCAGGGTGAAGTCGGCGGTGCCGGTGATCCGGTGGAAGCTGTAGAGGTGGCCGCGGGCGATCTCGATCGCCTCCAGCGCCTCGGAGATGTTGCCCAGTGCCTCGACCGTCAGGTCGTCCACGCCCTCGGGGCGGATGTGCTCCTCGTCCATGAGCACATGCTGGCAAACCACCCATGACGGAACTCGATCCGCAGACTCTTGCGAGATCGGCTGACACACTTGGGCCCCCTCGGACAGGAACACGGCATGGAACCGACCAGTACGTCGCGGGAGCGGGAAGAGCGCTTCCGCGACGTCTACGACGCGGGGTACGCCGACGTCCTGCGCTTCGTGCGCCGGCGCGTGCACCCCGCGCATGCCGAGGACGTCGTGGGCGACGTCATGCTCGTCGCCTGGCGCCGCCTCGACGACGTTCCTGCCGAGCTCTCGGACGCCCGCGCCTGGCTCTTCGGCGTCGCCCGCCGCACGCTGCTGAACGCCCGCCGTCGCGAGGACCGCCAGGGCGCCGTCGCCGTCCGGCTGGCCAAGCTCGGACAGCTCGCCGATGCCGGGGCACACCCGGACCTCGTGGCCCACCGGGTCGACATCGCCACCGCCTGGCCGCACCTGAGGGCATCGGAGCAGGAGGCGATCTCGCTGTCGGTCTTCGACGAGCTCTCCGCCCCCGAGGCGGCTGCCGTGCTCGGCATCACGGCCGTCGCCTTCCGGCTGAGGTTGTCCCGTGCGCGTCGCTCGCTGCGGCGCCTCCTCGAATCCACCGAACCCGAGGACCTGCCGGGTCTTCCAGCGACCGATCGGAGCGATCGATGAACGGCATCGACCTGACCACCCGGGCTCTGCGCGAGCTCGACGCCGCGCCGCCGACCGGGCTGACCGTGGCGGAGCGCGAACGCGCGGACGCGATGCTCGCCCGGATCCTCGCCACCCCGGTCGATCCGTCCACCGATGCTCCCGCACCCGCGGCGCCTGCTCGCCGGCGTCGGCGGCAGCTGCTGGCAGGGATGGGGCTCGCCGGTGCGACCGGCGTCGCCGTACCCGCCCTGCTGCTCGGCGGCGGCTCGGCCTTCGGGTCGTGGACGCCCACGCCGGAGCCGCTCACCGACGCCGCCGCGGACGAGGCCGCCGAGACCTGCCGCAACCACAGTGGCCTGCCCGACCGGGGCGAGCGGGTCGTGATCGCCGAGCAGCGGGGTGCGTGGACGTACGTCCTGATCGCCGGCCCGGAGGCGGAGCTGGTGTGCCTGATCGCCGACGAGACGGTCGACCGGGACGAGTACCACGCGGACGGCGTCTTCATGGGTTCGAGCGGCGAGGACCCGCCGGCAGCGCCGAAGGTCGCCGCCGACGGCATCCGCGAGACGGAGAGTGCGGGCAGCACCGTGCCCGACGACGAGCTCCTCCCCTGGGCCGACGACGACGACTGGTTCAGCTGGGTCGAGGGCTACGTCGGCAGCGACGTCACCGGAGTCACCGTCCACACGCCGTCGGGCATGGAGATCGAGGCGTCGGTCAACGGTGGCCGGTTCGCCGCGTGGTGGCCGGCGGGCGAGGCCACCTGGGACAACCCCGAGGTAGGTGGCGCCTGGTCCTACACGCTGACGCTCGCCGACGGCACCACGCGGGACGCAGGATCCGGCCGATGAAATGCCGGAGGGCCCCTGACCGGGCGACTGCCCAGGCCAGAGGCCCTCGTCTCTGCTCCCCCGGTTGGACTCGAACCAACAACCCTCCGGTTAACAGCCGAATGCTCTGCCAGTTGAGCTACAGGGGATCGGCTCCGACCGCGATGCCTCGTCGGTCAGCAGCCCGCACAGGTTAGCAAGGGCCGTCGGGCGACCGGAAATCGATACCCCTGTCCGGGGCTATCAGGCGCCGACGTCGGCGCGGGCGGCCGCCAGCGCGGCGTCGACGACCTGCCGGACGGCCGGGTCGGAGGGGTCGAGGGCGGCGTCGTAGTCGACGAGCCAGGTGATCTCGCCCGAGCCGCGCGGCGCGCGGCGGCCGACGACGCGCACCTCCTGGCGGCGCCGCACCGGCACGTGCCGCTGGACGACGATGCTGGCGGTCACGCGCTCGCGCACGAGCTGGAGCAGCCGGGCGGGGTCGTCGAGCGCGAGCAGGTGGACGGGCTGCTGCTCGCCCCAGGGCGCGAGCTCGGTCACCCTGAGCACGGACTCGTCGGCGTCCCACTCCGCGCTCGCGACGGTCTCCCACGGGACGCGCCGCGGGCCGGAGTCGTCGGGGTCGCCGGGCAGGTAGAGCGCGTCGCGGGTGCCGCCGACCGTGCCGGTCCGACCGGACGCCCACGCGAGGAGGCGTTCGCCCGCGGCGACGTCGAGGTCGGGGCGCCGGTCGCGCCGGAACAGGTCCCTCACCGGCCGACGATGTTGTCGCGGAGGGTCCGGCGGTGCTGCTCGAGGGCGGCGAGCTCGCCGAACATCCGGTTGTAGTCGGCGGCCTGCTCGACCGGGTTGGTGCGCTGGAGCCGGGACTTGATGTCGGCGATGCGGCGCAAGGCGGTCAGCTCGAGCAGGCGGAAGACGTGGTGGGAGACGTACGCCGCGTCCGGCTCCCCTGCGGCGAGGATCGGCTCGACCGTCAACTCGGTGACGGCGCTCGCAACGGCCGGATCGGTCGCGGCCGCCCGGATGCGGGCCGGCCGCTCGGCGTCGCCCGCTCCCGCGCCGAAGCCGCCCTCCTTGTCGACGAGCTCCCACACCGCGCGGTAGGTCGGGTGGGTGAAGTCGTTGGCGCCGATCTCGGCAGTGGTGCGGCCGATCGTCATCGGGTGCTGGAGCGCGAGCTTGAGCGTCTCGCGCTCGATCGCGAAGCGCGGGTCGCGCAAGTCGGGCAGCGCGGCCCGCTCGCGGAGCGCCGGGGCGGCCGGCTCCCCCGCCGCTGCCTGTCGCTGCCCACGGGCGGCGGCGCGGCGTACCTCCTCGCGCGCCTGGTCGGGGTCGACGCCGACCATGCCGGCGAGCTCACGGGCGAACGCGTCGACCTTGGACTTGTCGCGGATCGACGACACGAGCCGGGCCCCCTCGCGCAGGGCGTCGACGCGACCGTCGGCGCGGTCGAGGTCGTACTTCCCGACGATGTTGGTCAGCACGAACCGGTAGAGCGGCTTGCGGGTCGCGATCAGCTCGCGCACGGCCTCGTCGCCCTGCTTGACCCGCAGGTCGCAGGGGTCCATGCCCTCGGGCGCGACGGCGACGTAGGTCTGCGAGACGAAGCGCTGGTCGCCGGCGAACGTCTTCAGCGCGGCCTTCTGCCCGGCGGCGTCGCCGTCGAACGTGAAGATCACCTCGCCGCGGAACTCCTCGTGGTCGCTGAGGAACCGGCGAAGCACCCGCGCGTGGTCGTCGCCGAACGCGGTGCCGCAGGTGGCGACGGCGGTGCCGACGCCGGAGAGGTGGCAGGCCATCACGTCGGTGTAGCCCTCGACCACCACGGCCTGGGAGGTCCGGCCGATCTCGCGACGGGCGAGGTCGATGCCGTAGAGGACCTGGCTCTTCTTGTAGATCGGCGTCTCGGCGGTGTTGAGGTACTTCGCCTCGATCTTGTCGTCGTCGAAGATCCGGCGGGCGCCGAAGCCGATGGTTTCTCCGGACGCCTCGCGGATCGGCCACAGCAGGCGGCCGCGAAACTTGTCGTAGGGCGAGCGGCCCACCGCGACCAACCCCGCGGCGACGACCTCGTCGAGCGTGAACTTGTGGTCGCGCAGGTGGCGCCAGAGCGCCTCGCCGTCGCGGGGCGCGAAGCCGATGCCGAACTGGAGCGCAGCCGCCTGGTCGAACCCGCGCTGGTCGAGGAACTGGCGGCCGGCGAGGGCGTCGGGGCTGCCGAGGAACTTGGCGTAGAACTCCTGCGCGACGGCGTGCGCCTCGATGAGGCGGTGGCGCCGCGGGCCCTTCGGCCGGTCGTCGTGACCGCCCTCCTCGCGGCGCAGCTCGACGCCGTACTTGTCAGCGAGACGCTCGACCGCCTCGGTGAAGGACAGGCCGTCCAGCTTCATCAGGAAGGAGATGACGTCACCACCCTCGCCGCAGCCGAAGCAGTTTCCGGTGAGGATGTTGTCTTCGAGGGTGAAGGCGTGGCCGTCCTCCACCTCGGCGCAGAAGACCTCCTCCACCCGGTCGGTCTCCTCGACGCTTTCGACGACCCAGCCGCGGCGGGCGAACTGCTTGCCGGCGGCCTCGAATCGGCGTCGGTGCTCGTCGATCAGGAAGAACTCCGGCTTCAGATCCTCGTTCACGAGGTGGATTCGATAGAGCGCGGACGGCTCGCTGCCGAATCCCAGGCGCTCCTGGCTGGTGATGCCGTACGTCGCGATGCCGAGCCGCGTACATACTGTGCGGAAGTACTCCAGATCGTCACGTTCGGCGGAATTCATGATGACCGTGCCGTCCTTGGCGACGCAGCCGTCGGCAGCGAAGTATCCGGCGAGCCACCCGTAGAGGTAGGAGACCGACTCATCGAGCGGTGGGCGATCCTTGAAGAACCGTGGCAGATGGTGAACCAGGAGGTTGTCTCCGCTCGCCGACGTGTGGCTGTTCGGGAACCACTTGAGCATCGCGAGGTCCTTGGGCGGACAGAGCAGCGCCATACTCCCGGTCCCGATGCGAGTGCCGTCGCCGTACGTGAAGCCGTGAGCGACACCGAACGGCGACGGTGTCGTCCGGGTGGTTCGGGTGCGCGGAAACTTCGTAACCAGGCGGTGGCCGGCGTGGAGACCGGTCGTGACGACCTCCGCCACACCCTGCCCTCGCTTGCCTGATCGCACGAACCACCGGTGGCCGGACGTTGCGAAGATCTCCTTGCGCTGACGATTGCGGGTGACGGTGATCTTGAGCAGCGGCTGGATGCCGTAGGACTTGAAGGGCGCCTCGACCCAGGTCCCGCCAACGCCCAGGACCTTGTGGGTGCCGCCCACCAGCTCGCGGATCGCTCGCGGCCCGTCCCACGTCAGGACGCGCGTCTCGCCAGCGAGGCAATGGAAGAAACCCTTGCTCGGAGTGACCTGGAACGACGGGGTCTTCTCGTCATGGAAGGGACATAGCCCCTTCTGGGTGCCACTGCCCGCGTTGCGGAGGGTCACGTAGGCCGAGACGACATCGTCGATGCGGGCCTTCTCACGCACGGTCGCGATGTCGTCGTCGCGGATCCGGCCGGCCATGCGGCGATCCTACTGACGAGGTCCGACCGGACGTCCGCCCCTCCACAACCGCTCGTGCCACGCCACGGCGCTCGCGTCGGTGAGGGAGGCGACCTGGTCGATCACGACCCGCTGCCGCGCCGCGTCGTCGGGCGCAGCGCGCCAGTCCGCCCGGAGGGACTCGTCGAGCAGGTCCGGGCCGCCCCTGCCGAGGGCGTCGACGAGCTCGGCCAGCAGCTCCCGCTGCCGCTCCATCGCGGCCAGCCGGTCGTCGGCCTGCATCACGTAGTGCGCCGCGACCCCCTTCAGCACGGTGATCTCGGCCCAGGTGTCGGCCGGCACCACGATCTCGCCGCGGTAGCGGACGAACGGCCCGTCCCCCCGGGCGAACGTCGCCTGCTGCACGGCGCCGCAGAACCGCCCGATCAGGTCGCTGGTCAGGTTCTTCAGCGCGGCGAGGCTCCCGCGGGTCCCGTCGTACGGCGACCGCGGCCAGCTGCCCACGGCACGGAGCCGTCGGAGCACCTCGTCGAGCTCGTCGTCGGTCGCGTCGGGGGCGTACCACCCGCGCACGGTCTCCCAGACCGCGGCGGTGTCGAGCCGGGTCAGGTCGATCCGACCCGCCACGGTGCCGTCCTCGACGTCGTGCACCGAGTAGGCGACGTCGTCGGCGAGGTCCATCACCTGCGCCTCGACGCACTGCCGCCCGTCGGGCGCGCCTGCGCGCATCCAGTCGAACGCGGGTCGGTCGTCGTCGTAGACCCCGAACTTGGGTGACCCCGGCCGGCGCGGCCACGGGTACTTCGTGCAGGCGTCGAGCGTCGCTCGGGTCAGGTTGAGGCCGACCGACCTCCCGTCGGCGTCGGCGGTCTTGGCCTCCAAGCGCGTCAGCAGCCGCAGCGTCTGCGCATTGCCCTCGAAGCCGCCGCAGCCGGCGGCGATCTCGTCGAGCACCCGCTCGCCGTTGTGGCCGAAGGGCGGGTGACCGAGGTCGTGGGCGAGGGCGGCAGTCTCCGCGATGTCGGGGTGCGTGCCGAGGGCGCGGGAGAGGTCGCGCGCGATCTGGGCGACCTCGAGGCTGTGGGTCAGCCGGTTGCGCACGAAGTCGTCGCTCTGCGGCCCGACCACCTGCGTCTTCGCGGCCAACCGGCGGAACGAAGCCGCATGCACGAGCCGGGCGCGGTCGCGCTCGAACGGCAGCCGCACCGGAGCGTCGACGCGCTTCGGGGGCTCCGGCACGATCCGCTCGCGCGCGGCCTCGTCGTACAGCGCCTCGACGTCGTCCACCCGGGGACCCTATCGAGAGCCCCCGGCCGTGTCGGCGCGGTCTGGCACGGTGTCGTCATGACTGTGGAGACGCGGCCGGCCACCGACTTCGACGACGTCCGCGCCCTGGTCGGGCCGAAGCGCCCCGACGCCAACGTGTGCTGGTGCCTGAGCTATCGCATCCCGTCCAAGCTCAACAACGAGCTCCAGGGCCCCGCGCGCGGCGACTACGTGGCCAAGCTCCTCGAGGAGGGCCCGCTCGGGGTGCTGGCCTACGACGGTGACGAGCCCGTCGGCTGGGCCGCGGTCGCTCCGCGTGCGGACACGACGTTCTCCCGCAACCGCAAGATCCCGCACGTCGACGACCTGCCGGTGTGGTCGCTGTGGTGCATCCGCGTCCGCCCGGGCCACCGCGGCAAGGGCATCACCCATGCCCTGATCGCCGGCGCAGTCGACTACGCCCGCGAGCGCGGCGCGCCGGCCGTCGAGGCCTACCCGCTCGACAACCAGGGCGCCAAGGTCGACCAGACGATGGCCTACGCCGGGCTGCGCAAGAACTTCGAGGCGGCGGGATTCACCCACGCCGCCGACACCACGTCGCGCCTCAGCGGCTTCCCGCGGGTCGTGATGAGGCTCGACCTGCGGTGATCACGGCCAACTGAGGGTGCGCCTCAGTAGGTCGTCACGTGGACGTGGTCGTAGTGGTTGGCGGTCACGGAGCCACGGTCCTCCATCGCGCGCCAGCCCTCGCTCGAGCGGTCGACCGACCAGATGCGCTGGGAGTAGATGATGTAGTTGACGCCCAGCTCGGCGTAGTACTTCTGGATGAACTCGGCCACCTGGTAGCCGCGGTCACCGGAGACCATGATGTCGACGGCGATCCCCTGCGCGTGCTCACCGTCGCTGCGGAACGTGCCGTAGGTGGTGATCTCGGGGAACGCGGCGCAGACGGCGGCGTGGACCTTCTTGATGTTCTCGCTGACGCCGGCAGGCACGGAGGTGCCGTTGGTGCAGTCGTCGCCGAGCGCGAACGGCTTCTCCTCGCTCAGGTAGCCCTGGGTGACCCAGCGGGCCTCGCCGTCGACGACGATCTCGGCGCGGCCCTCCATCCGGCGCTCGGTGACCAGCACCTTCTCGCCGGCGGGCAGCACGCCCAGCTTCTTCGCCTGGTTGTCCGGGCGCGTCCAGAGGTTGAGGTCGGCGGTCGTCCAGAGCCGGAGGTCGGCCTGGCGGATCGCCGCCTGCACGGCCTGCGGGGCGACGGCCTTGTCGACCGGGCTGAGCTTCGGCTCGGGCTTCTCCTCGGCCGCGGCCGGCTCGGTGGTCTCGGTGCCGCGGTCTCCCCCGTCACGGGAGAGGATCGTGTCGCGGGCGGCGTCGTTGAGCGACGCCGCCGGCGTGCCGTCGGCGGCCATCAGGTTGCTCGGCGCCTGGGTGCCGAGGACTCCTGCGGTGACGGCCGCGCCGGTCGCAAGTACTGCGAGAGATCCGGCAATGTGGGGAGCGCGCGAGATGCGGCGTACCCGCTTCGCGCTGTGCTTTCCCTGCATTGTTGGTGGTCCCCCATCGGTAGGTAGCCGGCCGGTCTGGCCAGATCTGTCTCGTGCCGTCAGAACGCTCGGATCAACGTAGCGGTCCTCGACACGGCCATCGAGTGAAGCACACCCCTATCCACAGCTCTAATCGTGACCCGGTGTTACGGCAGTGTTCCCGGTCACCCGGCGGTGTGACGTGGGCCTCAGCCGGCAGCGGCCGGGGTCAGCCACCGGTGGTCTCGTTGGCGTCCTCGCGGAGCACGCAGTCGCTGCCGTCGGCGTCGTCGAGCCACCCCTCCGGGAGCACGACACGGCTGCGCGGGGCGCCCTGCCGGCCGCGCGGCGAGCCGAGCTCTCCGACCGGGAACGGCTCGTCGGGGTCGAGCTCGGCGAGCAGCCGGTCGAGCGAGGCGAGGGAGTCGACGAGGCCGAGCGAGCGCCGCAGCTCCCCGCCCGCCCGGAAGCCCTTGAGGTACCAGGTGACGTGCTTGCGGAACTCCTTGCAGCCCCGCTCCTCCCCCATGTGCTCCGACAGCAGCTCGGCGTGGCGGCGCATCATCGCGGTCACCTCGCCCAGCGTCGGCAGGGTGGTCTCCGCAGTGCCGCTGAACGCGGCGGCGAGGTCGCGGAAGAGCCACGGCCGGCCGAGGCAGCCGCGGCCGACGACGACGCCGGCAGCGCCGGTCTCCTCGACCATGCGTACGGCGTCCGCGGCCTCCCAGATGTCGCCGTTGCCGAGCACCGGGATGTCGACGTGCTCGACCAGGGCGGCGATCGCGTCCCAGTCGGCCTCGCCGGAGTAGGCCTGGGCGACCGTGCGACCGTGCAGCGCGATCGCGGCGCACCCCGCCTCCTGCGCGATCCGGCCGGCGTCGAGGTAGGTCAGGTGGTCGTCGTCGAGCCCCTTGCGGGTCTTCATCGTCACCGGCACGTCGTACGCCGCCGCGGCCGCGACCGTGGCCTCGAGGATCCGCGCCAGCAGGCCCCGCTTCCAGGGCAGCGCGCCCCCGCCGCCCTTCCGGGTGACCTTGGGCACCGGGCAGCCGAAGTTGAGGTCGATGTGCGCCACGTCGTACTCGGCGCACAGGATCTGCGCGGCCTTGGCCATGTAGGTCGGGTCGGTGCCGTAGAGCTGCACGCTGCGCACGCTCTCGAGCTCGTCGAAGACCAGCATCCGCTTGGTGGTCTCGTCACCCTCGACCAGCCCGCGACTCGTGATCATCTCGCAGACGTAGAGCCCGGCGCCGTACTCGGCGCACAGCCGCCGGTAGGCGGCGTTGGTGATGCCCGCCATCGGCGCGAGGACCACCGGCGGGTCGACGCGCAGCCCGCCGAGCTCGAGCGCAGCCGTCATCAGCCCCGGCCGCCGCCTGCGTCGTTGCGGCCCTTGTCGTCGCCCTTGCCGCCCTTGCCGTCGTCGATCGGCGTCAACCGGCCCTCCCAGGTGATCGCCTCGCCGACCGGCTGCGCGTCGCTGTCGACGGGCAGGAAGCCGACGGAGTCGAAGCTGGCACCGGGGGCGAGCAGGTACAGCAGGCAGAGGTCGGCCTTCGCCCCCGGGCCGAACTTCTTCGGCAGCGCCCCGCCCGGGCACGGCACGAACTCCTTCTCGGCGGCGGTCGTCGGCTGGACGCGCACGCCCTTGTCGTCGATCACCGCGATCGGCACCGGCTCGCCGCCGACGTTGACCTCGCCGCGGTTGGCCACCGAGAGCCGCACGAAGAGCGGGGTCTGCCCCTCCATCTCGTCGGTGATGATCCAGCCCTGGAAGGACTCCTTGAACGAGGTGCGGTCGACGCGGTCGACGGTGACCCGCAGCGCCGCGGTGCGGTCCTGCTTGGGCTGCCAAGCGATCACGGCGGGCTGGCCGAAGCGCAGGGTCGTGCCGGGCTCGGTGAGCTCCACGCCGGGCCCGACCGAGAGGTAGGCCGACGCCGTCGGGTCGACCGCCTCCGACGGACCGGCAGACCCCGACGCGTCCGACGACGCGCTCGCGTCGTCGCCCGGCTCCTCCTCCGACCCGCCGCACGCGACGAGGCTCGCCGCGAGCACCGGTGCGGCGAGGAGGGTCGCGCAGCGTCGCGCCAGGGTGGTCGTCCTCATGCGACCCATTGTTGCAGTCAGATGCGGCTTCAGCAGCCGACCAACCGTGTCGCGAAGTACGACGTGAGCTGGTCGAGCGCCACCCGCTCCTGCTGCATCGTGTCGCGCTCGCGCACCGTGACCGCATGGTCGTCGAGGGTCTCGAAGTCGACGGTGACGCAGTACGGCGTACCGATCTCGTCCTGGCGGCGGTAGCGGCGGCCGATCGCACCGGAGTCGTCGAAGTCGACGTTCCAATTGGCTCGCAGCTCGGTGGCGACGGCCTTCGCCTTGGGCGTGAGGTCGGCGTTGCGCGAGAGCGGGAGCACGGCGACCTTGACCGGGGCCAGGCGCGGGTCGAGCCGCAGCACGGTGCGCTTGTCGACGCCGCCCTTGGTGTTGGGCGCCTCGTCCTCGGAGTAGGCGTCGACGAGGAACGTCATCAGGCTGCGCGAGAGGCCGGCCGCCGGCTCGATGACGTACGGCGTGTAGCGCTCGTCGGCCGCCTGGTCGTAGTAGCGCAGGTCGGCGCCGGAGTGCTTCGAGTGGGTCGACAGGTCGAAGTCGGTGCGGTTGGCGATGCCCTCGAGCTCGCCCCACTCGGAGCCGGCGAAGTTGAAGCGGTACTCGATGTCCACGGTGCGCGTGGAGTAGTGCGACAGCTTCTCCTTCGGGTGCTCGAAGTGTCGCAGGTTGTCGGGGTTGATGCCGAGGTCGGTGTACCAGCGGGTGCGCTCGTCGATCCAGTACTGGTGCCACTCCTCGTCCTCGCCCGGCTTGACGAAGAACTCCATCTCCATCTGCTCGAACTCGCGGGTGCGGAAGATGAAGTTGCCCGGCGTGATCTCGTTGCGGAAGCTCTTGCCGATCTGGGCGATGCCGAACGGGGGCTTCATCCGCTGGCTGGTCACGATGTTGGCGAAGTTGAGGAAGATGCCCTGCGCGGTCTCGGGACGCAGGTAGTGCAGGCCCGACTCGTCCTCGATGACGCCGAGGTAGGTCTTGAGCATCATCTGGAAGTCGCGGGCCTCGGTCCACGCGCCGCGGGTGCCGCAGTTGGGGCAGGCGACCGACTCGTTGATGTTGACCGTGTCGGGGTCCTCGATGCCCTTCTTGGCCGCGTAGTCCTCCTGGAGGTGGTCCTCGCGGAAGCGCTTGTGGCACGACTGGCACTCGGTCAGCGGGTCGGTGAACGTGCCGACGTGGCCCGACGCGACCCAGGTCTCGCGGGGCAGGATGATGGAGGAGTCGAGGCCGACGACGTCCTCGCGGGCCTGGACCATGGACTTCCACCACTGGCGCTTGATGTTGTCCTTCAGCTCCACGCCGAGCGGGCCGTAGTCCCAGGCGGAGCGGGTGCCGCCGTAGATCTCGCCGCACGGGTAGACGAATCCCCGGCGCTTGGCGAGGGAGACGACGGTGTCGACGGTGGACGCTGGCGGCTTGGCCACGGAGACTTCCTTTGCTGCGATCGGTGGTCGAGGAGGTCGCCCAGCGACCGTCTCGAGAACCCCTGGCTGGCTGCCGGAGAGGCGCCGCTCAGGTTACGCGAGGCTCCGCGACGTTCAGAACCGAGTTCGGCTCCACCAGCTCGTAGGCGCTCGGCTCGTCGATCGCGCGGCTCAGCGTCGGCACCGCGGCCAGCTTCACGTCGTACGCCGACAGCGCCCTGCGGTAGGCGCCCACACTCTCCCAGCGGGTGCTGAGCACCCACAGGTCGGGTTCGTCGAGGTTGCGGCCGACGTGGCCCTCGACGTACCCCGGCTTGCTCGCGAGCAGCGCGTGCGCCGCCGCGAGGTCGTCGCGCAGCGCACCGGCGGCGGCGGTGTCGGAGGGCGCGCGGAAGCGGTTGACGACGAGCACGGCCGCAGCCTACTGACACCGATTTGACCGGTGGCCGATCCCGAATGAGAATGATTCTCATGCGCTTCTCTCGTGCCGTCCTCGCACTCCCCGCTCTCGCCCTCGTCGCCTCGGGGTGCTCCGCCTTCAGCGACGAGAGCGCCACGGACGACGGGGAGCTCACCGTCGCCGCCGCCTTCTACCCGCTCCAGTTCGTGGCCGAGCGGGTCGCCGGCGAGCACGCCGACGTCGTCCAGCTCACCCAGCCGGGGACGGAGCCGCACGACCTGGAGCTCTCGATCAGCGAGACCGCCGAGATCAGCGAGGCCGACCTCGTGGTCTACGAGGAGGGCTTCCAGCCGGCCGTCGACGACGCCGTCGAGCAGAACGCCGAAGGGGTGGCGCTGGACGCCGCCTCCGTCGTCGACCTGATGGCCGTCGAGGAGACGGCCGAGGAGCACGAGGAGCACGGCGAGGAGGAGCACACCGAGGACGAGCACGCCGAGGACGAGCACGCCGAGGACGAGCACACCGAGGACGAGCACGCCGAGGACGAGCACGCCGAGGAGGACGGCCACGACCACGGCGACGTCGACCCGCACTTCTGGCAGGACCCGCTGCGCGTGGCCGACCTCGCCGACGCCGTGGCCGCTGAGCTCGCCGACCTCGACTCCGAGCACGCCGACGACTACGAGGCGAACGCCGCCGCCCTGCGCGCCGACCTCGAGGATCTCGACGCCGCGTTCACCACTGGCCTCGCCGACTGCGAGCGTGACACGATCGTGGTGTCGCACGACGCCTTCGGGTACTTGGAGAAGTACGACCTCCACATCGCCCCGATCGTCGGCCTCTCGCCCGATGCCGAGCCGACTGCGGCCGTCCTCGGGGAGCTCGAGGACCTGATCCGGACGGAGGGCATCACGACGGTGTTCAGCGAGCCGCTCGAGCCGGCCCTCGGCGAGGGCCTCGCCGCCGACCTCGACCTGACCGAGGCCGTGCTCGACCCGGTGGAGGGTCTCACCGACGCCACCGCGGAGGAGGACTACCTTTCCCTGATGGAGTCCAACCTCGAGGCCATCCGGACGGCGAACGCGTGTCAGTAGCAGTCAGCATTAGCAACGGGACGGTCGCCATCGGCGGCCGTCCTGTGCTGCGTCAGGTCGACCTCACGGTGGCGACCGGCGAATTCGTCGCGCTCATGGGCGCGAACGGGTCCGGGAAGTCGACGCTGGTCCGGTCCCTCGTCGGGCTGCGTCCGGTCACCGACGGCGAGGTGCGGCTGTTCGGCACCCCGCTCGGCGACTTCGGCGACTGGCACCGCATCGGCTTCGTGCCCCAGCGCGCGACGGCCGCGTCCGGCGTACCCGCCTCGGTCGGTGAGGTGGTGGCGGCCGGGCGCCTCACCCGACGGCGCCTCCTGCGCCCGCTCGGACGTGCCGACCGCGCCGCGGTCGCCGAGGCGCTCGAGGTGGTCGGCCTCACCGACCGCCGGAGGGACGCCGTCAGCACCCTCTCCGGCGGCCAGCAGCAACGGGTGCTGATCGCCCGCGCCCTCGCCGGCGAGCCCGAGCTGTTCTTCCTCGACGAGCCCACCGCCGGCGTGGACCTTCCCAGCCAGCAGGCCCTCGCCGAGACCCTCGGCGCCCTCAAGGAGCGCGGTGCGACCGTGGTCCTGGTCGCCCACGAGCTCGGGCCGCTCGCCGGCCTGGTCGACCGGGCCGTGGTGCTGCGCGACGGCAGGGTGGCCTACGACGGCGCGCCGCTCCTCGACCACGAGGTGCACCAGCCGTGGTTCGGTGAGCCGCACACCCATCACCACCACCACGGAAGGACGATGACGACCGACCACGTGCCGCCGATGCAGTCGCCGGTCGACACCCCTCGGGGTGATCGCCCGTGAACGAGCTCATCGAGCTGTTGGAGAGGCCGTTCATGCAGCGCGCGATCATCGCGGCGCTGGTCACCGGCCTCGCCGCCCCGGCGATCGGGACCTACCTGGTGCAGCGCCGGCTCGCTCTGATGGGCGACGGCATCGGCCACGTCGCCGTCACCGGCGTCGCCATCGGGCTGCTCACGGGGGCGTCGCCGACGTGGACAGCGGTGCTCATCGCCGTCGCGGGCGCCGTGCTCATCGAGATCATCCGCGAGCGCGGCCGCACGAACGGCGACGTGGCGCTCGCGCTGTTGTTCTACGGCGGCCTCGCCGGGGGCATCTTCATCAGCGGTCTCGACGGGCAGACGACGTCGTCGATGGGGCGCTACCTCTTTGGCTCGATCACCACGATCTCCGAGGGCGACGTGCTGATCACGATGGGGCTGGCCGCTGTCGTGATCGCGTTCTGCCTCGGGCTGGCGCCACAGCTGTTCGCCGTCGCCCAGGACACCGAGTTCGCCCAGGTCGCCGGGCTGCGGGTGCGCGTCTACAACGTGATCGTCGCGGTCCTCGCCGCCGTGACGGTCACCGTGGCCATGCGCACCGTCGGCCTGCTGCTTGTCTCCGCGCTGATGGTCGTCCCGGTCGCGACGTCGCAGCAGTTCAGCCGCTCGTTCCGGACCACGATCCTGGCCGCGATGCTGCTCGGCACGCTGGCCTCCGTCGGCGGCCTGCTGGGAGCGGCGTCCGCGTCGTTGGCCGACGTCAACGTCCAGCCCGGCCCGACGATCGTGCTGGTCGCCCTCGCCTGCTACGCCGTGGCCTGGCCGATCGGGATCTGGCTGCGCCACCGCGCCCGGCTCCGCGAGCCGTTCCCCGAGGGTGTGGTCGCACCCGAGCGGTGCGACGAGGAGCACGACCACGTCCACGGCCCCGGCTGCGGCCACCTCGCCGTCCCCCACGAGGACCACGTCGACTACGTGCACGACGGCCACCGGCACGCCGTGCACGAGGGGCACTACGACGAGCACTGACGAGGGCTGAGCCTGCCAACTGGCACACTGCCCGCGTGAAGCGCGCAGTCCGACCACCGACGCCCCATCCCTCGGGAACGCGGCCGCCGTCGATCCCTGCGGACCTGGTGCCCGAGCACGTCGCGATCGTGATGGACGGCAACGGCCGGTGGGCGAAGGAGCGCGGCCTTCCGCGCACCAAGGGCCACGAGCAGGGCGAGTCGTCGCTGTTCGACGTCGTCGAGGGCGCGATCGAGATCGGCGTGAAGGCGATCTCCGCCTACGCGTTCTCCACGGAGAACTGGTCGCGCAGCCCAGACGAGGTGAAGTTCCTGATGGGCTTCAACCGCGACGTGATCCGCCGTCGTCGCGACGAGATGCACGAGCTCGGCGTCCGCGTTCGGTGGGCGGGCCGGGCGCCCCGGCTGTGGAAGTCGGTGATCAAGGAGCTCCAGGTCGCCGAGGAGATGACCAAGCACAACGACGTCCTCACGCTGACGATGTGCGTCAACTACGGCGGTCGCGCCGAGCTCGGCGACGCCGCCCGCGCGCTGGCCCAGGACGTCGCCCGCGGCCGGGTCAACCCGAACCGGGTGGACGAGCGCACGCTGGGGCGCTACCTCTACGTGCCCGAGCTGCCCGACGCCGACCTGATCTGGCGCACGTCCGGTGAGCAGCGGCTCTCGAACTTCATGCTCTATCAGGCGGCGTACGCCGAGCTCGTGTTCTCCGACGTGCTGTGGCCCGACGTGGACCGCCGCCACCTCTGGCAGGCGATCGACACCTACGCCCGCCGGGACCGTCGGTACGGCGGCGCGATGCCGAACCCGGGGTCGTAGGAGTGAGAGTGACCCAGAGGTCACTCTCACTCCTACGACCTCGGCTCAGCGCTCCACGTAGGCGAGCGAGCGCAGGCCGCGCTCCAGCTGCCACTGCACGAAGGCGGCGACCAGGCCGCTCGCCTCGCGCTGGTGGCGCGGGTCGGCGGCCTCGACGAGGGGCCAGTCGCCGGCGAGCAGCGCGCCCATCATCGACATCGTCTCGGGGGCGGGGCTCGCCGATCCCGGGATCCGGCAGGTCGAGCAGAGGACGCCGCCCATCGACGGGTTGAACCAGCGGTGCGCGGTGGCGGTGCTGCCGCCCTCACCGGGCTCGCGGCCGCAGTGGGCGCACGAGTGCAGCGCCGGGGCGTAGCCGGCGACGGCGAGCGAGCGCAGGAAGTAGGAGTCGAGGACGTGGCCCGGGCGCCGCTCCCCCGTCGCCATCGCCCGCATCGCGCCCAGCAGCAGCAGATACTGCTGGACGGCGGGCTCGCGCTCCTCGACGACGAGTCGCTCGGCGGTCTCGAGCATCGCGGTGCCCGCGGTGTAGCGGTCGTAGTCGTTGCCGATGGCGGCGGCGTAGGCGCCCTTGGTCTCGGCCTGGGTGACGACGTCGAGATTGCGCCCCTCGGCGAGCTGCAGGTCGACGTGCGTGAACGGCTCGAGCCGGGACCCCCAGCGCGACGTCGTGCGGCGCACGCCTCTCGCCACCGCGCGGATCCGGCCGTGGCGGCGGGTCAGCAGCGTGATGATGCGGTCGGCCTCGCCCAGCTTGTGGGTGCGGAGGACGATCGCCTCGTCACGGAAAAGTGGCACCCACCTATTGTGCGGTCATGGCACCGACAGATCAGCGCGCCACCCCGGACGCAGGCCCGGAGACGCCGTACGTCGGCAGCGGCCCGCGTCGTGCCGAGGGCAAGCCGGCAGCCCCGCCGACGACGTTCGTCGACTGGGTCATGCTGCTGCTGGCGATCGTCTCGGTGGTCCTGCTGACGTGGATCACGTTCTGGGACGTCGACCCGGAGACCGCCGACAAGGTGGTCACCGCGGACTACGTGATCTGCGGGGTCTTCGCGGTGGAGTTCCTGTACCGCTGGCGCAGGTCCCGCATGGGAGCGCGGTTCCTGCGCACCTACTGGTACGAGATCCTCGGCATGATCCCGCTGTCGCACCCGGCGTTCCGGAGCTTCCGGCTGATCCGGATCGTGATCATCCTCGTCCGGCTGGCACGGGCCGCCGACCGCGCGTTCGGGGACCGGGCGACCGCGTTCTTCGTGACCCGCTTCGCCGACACGATCGTCGACATCATCCGCCGGCCGGTCACCGTCGCCGTGCTCGACGAGGTCATCGCCGTGATCCAGACGGGCAACTACACCCGCCACGTCGCCGCCGCGATCGACGAGAACCGCAAGGAGCTCGACGCACTGATCCTCGACCTGATCAAGGAGGACCAGGCCACCGGGAAGCTCAAGTACGTCCCGTTCCACGACGACATCGTCCGGCTGGTGGCCGACACGGTCTTCCGGATCGCCGAGGGGGCGCTCGACGACCCGCGGGTCCAGGAGCTGATCTCGGACGCGATCCGGGAGTCCGCGACGGAGCTCCGCGCCAACGTCCGCCTGCAGATGCACGAGGACGTCAAGCGGCAGGTCGAGAAGGTCGGCGTGCGCTGAGCCGGTGCGGCTCGGTCAGGCCTTGCGCACCCGGCGCCGGTTGTCGCGGTGCTTCCAGCAGTCCAGGACGAACCGGGTCGCGACCAGGTCCAGGCGCTCGGGCCGCAGCCGCCACTCCAGGATCGAGCCGGCCCGCTCGAACGTCGCGTTCGGCAGCTGCTCGGCCAGCAGCTCCGCGTCGGCCGCCGGGTGCAGCGGGTCGCGCGGGTGTCCGACGACGAGCATCGGCGCGGCGATCCGGCTCCGCTCCTTGAGCGGCGGCGCCGTACGACCGAAGAACAGGCCGTGGACGTACGCCGCCAGCGGGCCCGGGCGGTGGTCGACGGTGTCGAGGCCGATGCCCACCCACCACGGCACGACCCCGCGCGGCACCGCCCGCGTCAACGCGCGCAGGCCGGAGACCGCGAGCGGCGCGACCCGGGCGGTGAGCAGGAGCGGCGCGAACGCGACGATCGCGACCTCGAGCGCGTTGTCGAGCACAGGCATCTCGACGACCAGACCCCGAACCCGGTCGGGTGCGATCGCGGCCACCTCGAGCGCGACGTTGGCCCCCAGCGACGTGCCGCCCACGACGGCCTGGTGCGCGCCGAGGTGGTCGAGCAACGCGACGACCTGCTCGGCGAACTCCGTGACCGAGTAGGCCACCGGGTCGTCCGGCTTGTCGGAGCGCCCGTGACCGAGCGGGTCGAGGGTGACGACGTGCGCCCCCGCGCCGGCGAGGGCTCGCGCGAGGTGGTCGTGCATCCGGCGCGGCATCAGCAGCCCGGGCAGCAGCACCACCCAGGCGTCCCCGGCGCCGTACTCGGTGTACTCGAGGCGGTCGCGGCCGCGCTCGCTCTCCACGAACAGCTGCCCGATCCGCTCGGAGGTCAGCACCCGTTGCGCACCCGTCATGGTGCGATGATCGCACGAGCGGATCCAGCGGCCGGATGTAACGCCGGACGGCCTGCGACCAAGTAGGGGCATGGAACAGGACCAGACCGAGGTGCACCGGATCGGGGACGACCCGGATGCCCTCGAGGCCTTCTACCGCGAGCACCTGCCCGCGGTGCAGCGCTTCGTGGCCCGCCGGGTGGCCGACCCGCACCTGGCCGCCGACCTGACCGCCGACGTGTTCGTCGCCGCGATCGACGGCGCCGGCGGCTACCGCCCGGACCGGGCGACGCCGGGCGGCTGGCTGATGGGAGTGGCACGCAACGTCGTGGCGTCGGAGTTCCGGCGACAGCGACGGCACCGCACGGCCGAGCGCCGGATCGCCGGTCGTCGGCTCCTCGACGCCGATGCGCTGGCGCGGATCGAGGAGCGGATCGACGTGGAGCGCGAGTCGCGGGAGCTGTACGCCGCCCTCGCCGCCGTGCCGGAGCGCGACCGTGCGCTCATCGAGCTCGTGGCTCTCGACGGGTTGTCCGTCTCCGAGGCGGCGGCCGTGCTGGGGGTGAAGCCGGCCACCGCGCGGGTCCGGCTGCACCGCAGCCGGGCCCGCGTCCAAACCCACCTGCGTCCGCCGCTTGCCGAAGCGGTGGCCGCGCTCAACCTGGAGGTACAGCCATGACCACCCGCGCACCCCTGGACGGCTTCGAGACCGCGCTGCTCGGCGAGCTCCGCGCCCACGTCGCCTCCCGCCGGCCCAGCCCCGCCCGGCCCGGACTCCGTCGCCGTCTTGCCGCTGGCGCCGCCATCGGCACTGCGATCGCCGCCACGGCCGGCGTGCTCTTGCTGCGCCCGGACCCGGCGTTCGCCGTCGACGCGCAGTCCGACGGCGACGTCGTCGTGACCATCACCAGCCTCGAGGACGCCGACGGACTGGAGGCCGCGCTCCGCGAGCAGGGTGTCGATGCCGAGGTCGACTACTCCGCCGATCCGATCACGCCGCCGGCGCCAGGCGACGGCTCGGGCGAGCAGTCGTTCGACACCGAGTCCTCCGACGACGAGCGCGGCACGACCACCCACCGCGAGGGCGACGCCGAAGAGCCCCCCGCCGCACCCTGCGGCGGCGTCCCGTCCGCCCAGGAGCGCGAACGGTCGAGCGTGGCGATCGACCAGTCCGGCGATGGCGTCACCTTCACGCTCTCGAGCGACTTCGTCGACTCCGACGCCGCGATCCGGATCGTCACCAGCGGCGACGAAGGCGCTGCGGGGATCATGGTCCAGGTCGAGCAGCACTGCTGACCGGAAGCGACGACGGCCCCGGAGCGATCCGGGGCCGTCGTCGTACGTCGTGCCGAGGCTCAGTGCGGGATGGTCGTCGCCTGAGCGCGGTTGGCGGCGCAGACGACGGCGCGGAGCGAGGCCGTGACGATGTTGTGGTGGATGCCGATGCCCCACACGATCTCGCCGGCGATCTCGCACTCGACGTACGCCGCGGCCATCGCATCGCCGCCCGAGCTGAGCGCGTGCTCGGCGTAGTCGAGCACTCGGATGTCGGCGCCGGCCTGGCGCATGCCGTCGACGAACGCCGCGACCGGGCCGTTGCCGCGGCCGGTGAACGCCTGCTCCTCGCCGCGGACGACCATCCGGACCTCCTGCTGGTCGTCGCCCTCCTCGTCGGTGGTCGAGGTGAAGCTGACCAGGGAGTACGGCGCCTCGCGCTCGAGGTACTCCTTGTTGAAGATCGTCCAGATCTCCTCCGGGGTGACCTCCCCGCCCTGGGCGTCGGTGTGCTGCTGGATGACCCGGCTGAACTCGATCTGCGCCCGTCGCGGCAGGTCGAGGCTGTGCTCGGCCTTGAGCACGTAGGCGACGCCACCCTTGCCGGACTGACTGTTGACCCGGATCACGGCCTCGTAGGTGCGGCCGACGTCCTTGGGGTCGATCGGGAGGTACGGCGCCTCCCACGGGATCTCGTCGACGGGCTTGCCGGCGTCGTCGGCGATCCGCTGGAGGTCCTCCAGGCCCTTCTTGATGGCGTCCTGGTGGGAGCCCGAGAAGGCGGTGTAGACCAGGTCGCCCGCGTAGGGGTGCCGCGGGTGGACCGGCAGCTGGGTGCAGTACTCGACCGTGCGGCGGATCTCGTCGATGTCGGAGAGGTTGACCTCGGGGTCGATGCCCTGGCTGAACAGGTTCATCGCGAGCGTGACCAGGTCGACGTTGCCCGTGCGCTCGCCGTGGCCGAACAGGCAGCCCTCGACCCGGTCGGCGCCGGCCATCAGCGCCAGCTCGGTGGCGGCGACAGCGGTGCCGCGGTCGTTGTGCGGGTGCAGGCTGATCGCCGTGTGCTCGCGACGGGTGAGGCCGCGGGAGAAGTACTCGATCTGGTCGGCGTAGGTGTTGGGCGTCGACATCTCGACCGTGGCCGGCAGGTTGAGGATGATCTCGCGACCCGCCTCCGGCTGCCACACGTCGGAGACCCGCTCGCAGACCTCGAGCGCGAAGTCGGTGGGCGTCTGGGTGAAGATCTCCGGGCTGTACTGGTAGCCGAAGTCGGTGCCCGCGAGCAGCTCCTCGGCGTACTTCATGACCCACTCGGTGCCGCGGGTCGCGATGCCGATGCACTCGGCCTCGGTCACGTTGAAGACCACGCGCTGGAACAGCGGGGCGGTGGCGTTGTAGAGGTGGACGGTCGCCTTGTCGGCGCCGACGAGCGACTCGACGGTCCGCGCGATCAGGTCCTCACGGGCCTGGGTCAGCACCGAGACGCGTACGTCGTCGGGGATCTTGTCGCCCTCGACCAGCTGGCGCACGAAGTCGAAGTCGGTCTGGCTCGCGGCGGGGAAGCCGACCTCGATCTCCTTGTAGCCCATCCGGACCAGGAGCTCGAACATCTTCATCTTGCGCGCGGGACTCATCGGGTCGATGAGCGCCTGGTTGCCGTCGCGCAGGTCGGTGGACAGCCACCGGGGTGCGTGGGTGATCCGCTGGTCCGGCCAGGTGCGGTCGGGGACGGTCACCGGCTCGAAGGCGGTGTAGCGGTGGAACGGCATGCCGCTGGGCTGCTGGCTGGGAATCGTGGTCATGAGAGTCCTCGAGGTCGAACGGGAGTCGGCCGGTCGCGCAGCAGCACTCCGCAGCGAGGGGGTCCGGCCGGGACGGTTCAGACCTCGCTGCGGCAGCTAAGAAGAAGCGCGCGCATCATGACGGGCCACACTCTAGCAGCCCGTAGCCTGACGGGATGGCGCGACTGCTCATCGTCCACCACTCCCCCAGCCGCTCGCTGCGGGCGCTGACCGACGCCGTGGTCGCCGGCGCAGGGGACGAGGCGATCGAAGGGGTCGAGGTCGTCGTCCGACCGGCGCTGGAGGCGACGGCCGACGACGTGCTGGCCGCGGACGGCTACGTGCTGGGCACGTCGGCCAACTTCGGCTACATGTCCGGCGCGCTGAAGCACTTCTTCGACTCGACGTTCCTGGCGGTCGGCGGTGCGCTCGACCCGTCCGGCGCGGCCGACCCCACGGCGTCCGAGGGAGGCACGAAGGGCCGTCCCTACGGGCTCTACGTCCACGGCCGCTACGACCTCACCGGCGCCGTACGGTCGGTGCAGTCGATCGTCGGGGCGCTGGGCTGGAAGCAGTCGTACGACGTCCTCGAGGTGCTCGGCGACCTCGAGGACGAGCACACCGCTGCGGCCTACGAGCTGGGCGCTACGATCGCCGTCCTGCTCGCCGCTTAGGCGGGGCGCCCTGGCGCGCTCGGCTCCACAGGAGAACTTCATGACCATGCTCCCCGCTGCTCGGCCCATCGTCGCGTGTGCGGTCGCCGCGACAACACTCTTCAGTGCGCTCACCGCCGCCCCGGCCGCTGCGGAGGACACCCGCTCCCGGATCACCCTCAACGGCTTTCATGACATGGCCGTGGTCGAGAAGCACGACCGAATCTTCATCTCACGCAGGGGAAAGTCCGACACGGTCCTCGTTACCGATCTGAGAGGCGTCCCCGTCGGCACCCTTCCTGACGTCGCAGGCAATGGTGCGCTGGCTGTCTCTGCTGACAAGTCCACCCTGTACGTCGGTGGGTGGGAGCGTGCGAGCAACCCGGAATCGACGGCGACGATCGCCGAGGTCGACATCGCGACCCTCGAGATAGTCGAGACGCATCCACTACCGAGTGAGCCCGCTTGGGTCGGCACCGTCGGACAGGTCCAGGATGTGCCCGGCTGTCCGTGGGAGATGACCACCCTCGAAGGCCTCGTCTTCTACACGACGTCTTGTCCGGGCATTGGCGGCGACGGACTGTATGCGCTCGATCCGGACACGGGAGACGTCACGGCTCTTTCCCCGGATATCGGAACGTACAGCGACCTCGCCGTCGATCCGACCACTTCCACGCTGTTCGTCGCGAGCGGCTACAGCCTGAGCGCGCACGACCTCACGTCATCCACGCCTCCCGAGTTGAGCCTGCGCGCGAGCCGCAACGTTGAGAACGCCGGCAACGAGACACCCGGTTCGCGGGACGACTCGTGCAGCATGGCCCGGCTGCTCCGCGACATCGCCTACGTTCCCGGGCGCGATGTGGTTGTCAACCAGGGCGGATGGAGTTTCGCGGCGTCCAACCTCAAGCTCGCCCCTGGCTACCCCTGCTTCGCGGGCAAGTGGGAGTACCTCAACGATGGCGAGGACCTGACGACGATCACCGCGCGGTCAGACGGACTCGTTGCTTCGGGGTCGATCGCGTATTGGGACGCCAGAATCTTCCGAAGCGGATCGACCAAGACTCTCCGCTGGTACAACCACGAGCGGCGGGCGGTGGAGAACTCGCTGGAGTTCGGAAAGAAAAAGCTCTACGAGTTGAGCTTCGACAACGGTCTCTGGCCACGGGCCGGAGTGCTGCACGTGATCACTCCTCGTCCGGCGAGTCACCTGACGCTCTCCACGCCGCGTGATCGGTATGCGACGGGCGAACGGATCATCGTCCGCGCCCGCTTCCGGGGGCCGTCGATTCCTGATCGTCGCGTCCTCGTCAAAGCCGGTCCGGACCCTGGCTTCTCGGTCATCACCCGGTGGATCAAACTGGATGAGGAGGGCCGAGGCCGCACCGCGCTTCGCATGACCGATGACGACGGACGACTAATGATCGAAGGTCTGATTGTGGATCAGGGCGACTACGTGGCCTCGCCGCTCCTGCAACTGAAGAGAGATCGCTGAGCACCCGGGGTCTCGGTGCGGATCGGGCGCTACGATCGCCGCTGTACTGAGCACCTGACCGGCCCAGACTTGAAGTGGGGAGAGCGATGACGCACCGACGCGCCGTCGCGCAGCGGCTCCGGGCGGCCGCGGCCGTCGTCGTCCTCGGCCTCGCCCTCACCGCCTGTGGCAGCGAGCCGCAGGGCGACAACGTGGACCCCGACCTCGTCGACTCGACCGAGCCGCCGACGCTCGGCGCGTGCCGGGTGCTCGCGCCGACCGACGTCGAGCAGGCCGCCAACGCGACCAAGACCGTCGACTGCGGGGCGCGGCACACCGCGCAGACGTTCCACGTCGGCGAGCTCCCCGCCAAGTTCGACGACGCCGCCTACGACGACGAGGCCGTCGGCCAGCACGCCTACACGACCTGCTCGAAGCGGTTCGCCGAGTTCGTCGGCGCCGACGAGAGCCTGGTGCTGCGCACGATCGTCAGCTGGGCGTGGTTCCGCCCGTCCGAGCAGGCCTGGGACGACGGAGCGCGCTGGTTCCGCTGCGACGTGGTGGGCGGTACGGCGACCAGCGAGGCCTACGTGCCGCTCCCGAAGACCGCGGAGGGGTTGCTGCTCGGCCTCCCCGAGGACAAGTGGCTGGTGTGCGCCCGGGGCCCGGTGTTCGAGCAGACCGAGAAGGTCCCGTGCTCCCAGCAGCACGACTGGCGCGCCGTGAGCGCGATCAAGGTCGGCGTGCCGGGAGACGAGTATCCCGGCGACCAGGTCGTCGCGAGCCGCACCGACGCGCAGTGCCGGATCGCCGTCCAGGCCTGGCTGGGCTACCCCGCCTCGTTCGAGTTCGCCTACACCTACTTCCACGAGGCGGAGTGGGACGCGGGCAACCGGCGCTCGGTCTGCTGGGCGAAGACGACGGAATGACCGCGTGGGGCAACGCCGCGGGTCGCGCCCTGGGCGGCCTGGTCGTGGTCGGCCTGCTCGCGGCCGGCTGCACCTCGGAGCCGGAGGCCGAGCCGAAGCCCGCCGAGCCGACTCCCCCGCCGACCGCCGAGCCGCCACCCCCGCCGCCCGAGGACGGCGCCTGCTACCGGCTCGGGTTCGAGCAGGCGCTGGCTCCGACCAGCCAGCGGCGCCCCGTCCCCTGCGAGCGGCCGCACACCGCCGAGACGTACGCCGTCGGCCGCCTCGACACCGTGGTCGACGGCCACCTCGTCGCGGTGGACTCCGACCGCGTCCAGGCCCAGGTGGCGGAGACCTGCCCGGCGGAGCTGCCGGCCTTCGTCGGCGGTGACGCCGACGCACTTCGGCTCAGCATGCTCCGAGCCGTCTGGTTCACCCCCACCGTCGAGGAGTCCGACGCCGGGGAGGACTGGTACCGCTGCGACGTGGTCGTGGTCGGCGGCTCCTCCTCGCTGACGGAGGTCACCGGCAGCCTCGAGGGCGTGCTCGACCGGCAGCAGGGCCAGGAGGCCTACGCGATGTGCGGCACCGCCGCACCCGACGCTCGAGGCTTCGAGCGCGTCCCCTGCTCCGAGGACCACACCTGGCGCGCCATCGACGTCGTCACCTTCGAGGCCAAGGTCGACTACCCCGGCGAGGCGGCCGCCGAGGAGCGCGGCCAGGTCCAGTGCGAGAACGCCGCCCTCGACGTCGCTCCCGACCCGCTCGAGTTCGACTGGGGCTACGAGTGGCCCACCCAGGAGCAGTGGGACATGGGTCAGCAGTTCGGCCGCTGCTGGGCTCCCGCGGACTGATCGCCCCTTGCCGAATCCGCCCTCGTGGTCGGTCGAATCCGCCCTCGTGGTCGGTCGAATCCGCCCTCGTGGTCGGTCGATTCACCCGCGTTGGTTGCGGGCGGTCGAGGGACCATCGCGGCGCGACCACGCTGGTCGACTCGCCAAGCCATCGAGGGCGATTCGGCGAACCATGAGGGCGGATTCAACGAACCATGAGGGCGGATTCGGCGAACCATGAGGGCGGATTCGCCGGAAAGACCGTCAGAAACCGAGCTTGCGGAGCTGGCGGGGATCGCGCTGCCAGTCCTTGGCGACCTTGACGTGCAGGTCGAGGTAGACGGGCGTGCCGAGCAGCGAGGAGATCTGCTTGCGCGCCGTGGTGCCGACCTCGCGCAGGCGGGAGCCGCGGTGGCCGATGACGATGCCCTTCTGGGAGTCGCGCTCGACGTAGAGGTTGGCGTGGATGTCGAGCAGGGGCTTGTCGTCGGGGCGCCCCTCCCGCAGGCCCATCTCCTCGACGACGACGGCGATCGAGTGGGGCAGCTCGTCGCGCACCCCGTCGAGGGCGGCCTCGCGGATGAGCTCCGCGACCAGGATCTCCTCGGGGGCGTCGGTGAGGTCGCCGTCGGGGTAGAGCGGCGGCCCCTCCGGCATCTGCGCGATCAGCAGGTCGCCGAGCAGCTCGATCTGGTCGCCGGCGACCGACGACACCGGCACGATCTCCGCCCAGTCGGTGTCGGTCTCTCGGCCGAGCGCGGTGATGTCGAGGAGATGCTCGGCGATCCGCTCCGGGGAGGCGAGGTCGGTCTTGGTCGCGACGGCGATCTTCGTCGTACGGCGGATCTTCGCCAGCTCGTTGACGATGAACCGGTCGCCGGGGCCGATCTTCTCGTCGGCCGGGAAGCAGACGGCGACGACGTCGACCTCGGACCAGGTCGTCATCACCAGGTCGTTGAGCCGCTCCCCCAAGAGCGTGCGCGGCCGGTGCAGCCCGGGGGTGTCGACCAGCACCAGCTGGCCGTCGGGGCGATGCACGATCCCGCGCACGACCGTGCGGGTGGTCTGCGGCTTGTCGGAGGTGATGACGATCTTCTGGCCGACGAGGGCGTTGGTCAGCGTCGACTTGCCGGCGTTGGGGCGGCCGACGAAGCAGGCGAACCCGCTGCGATAGCCCTCAGGTGTCTTGGTGGGGTCGAAGTCCAGGCCGGCGGGCGCGGGCAGGTCGCCGAAGTCCTCGTCGAAGTCCTCGTCGAGCTCGTCGTCGAAGTCCTCGCCCTCGTGGTCGAAGTCCCTGCTCACTGCTGCGCCGCCTCGTCGTAGTCCGCCCAGATCTGCTCGTCGGTCTTGCCCGCTGCCTTGCCGGCCCGCCAGATCGGCCCGGGATCGACCCGCCGCGGCTGGCGGGCCTCGACGGCGCGCCAGTAGCCCATCACGTCGTAGTGGCTGCTCGGCAGCTTCACCACGCGCATCAGGTGCTTGCGGATCGCCCGCATCTGCGCGGACTCGCCGGCCATCCAGAAGTACCCGGCTCCCTCGGGCCACTCCGTCGACTCGACGAGCTCGGCCAATCGGCTGGTCTCGTGACGGCCCCGGGGGGCCTCCTCGACCACCGGGGGCTCGTGCCACGTCACATCCAGGTCGGCGGGCAGGTAGCCGGAGAGCTGCTCGGGGTCGTCAGGCACCTCGGCCACGATCCGGGTCGGTACGGCGCCCGCGCGCTCGTGTGCGATCCGGGCCATCGCGGGCAGCGCCGTCAGGTCGCCGACGAGCAGCAGCCACTGCGCGTCATCGGGCATCGCGAACGATCCCTTGGGCGCGGTGATCGTGACCCGGTCGCCGACGCAGTCGCCGCTCGCCCACTCGGTCACCAGACCGACGTCGTGGACGACCACGTCGAGCACCAGCTCGGAGCCGTCCCAGGAGCGCACCGTGTAGTAGCGGCTCTGGAACTGGCCGGGCACGACCAGGCCGATCCACTCGTCGGGGATCCCGGTCGACGTGAAGCCGGCCAGCCCGTCGCCCCCCAGGGTCAGCCGCACCAGGTGCGGCGTCAGCTGCTCACGACGCAGGACGTCGGCGACGTACTCCTCGGCCCGGGTGCTCACCGGTCAAGGCTATCGAGCGGCGCGCTACACCCCGAACTCGTGGCGCAGCGGGTAGCCGCTCTCCCCGTCGACCGTCTTGGTCGCGAGCACGTGGTGCAGCTGGATCTCGTTGCGCTCGAACGCGATCCGCGAGCCGGCCATGTAGAGGCCCCACACCCGGGCCGTGCCCTCGTCGGTCTCGGCGACGCACTCGTCCCAGTTGTCCTCGAGGTTGCGGCACCAGCCCGCGAGGGTCCGCGCGTAGTGGGTGCGGAAGTTCTCGTGGTGCTGCACCTCGAGGCCCGCGTCCTCGATCGCGCGCACGATCGTGCCGGAGCCGATCAGCTCGCCGTCGGGGAAGACGTAGCGGTCGATGAACGCGCCGGTCGACCGGTCGGCGTTGTCGTGCCGGGTGATGCAGTGGTTGAGCAGCCGCCCGTACGGCTTGAGCCGGTCACGCACGAAACCGAAGTAGGCCGGGTAGTTGGCCACCCCGATGTGCTCGGTCAGCCCGATCGAGCTGACCGCGTCGAACCCCGTCTCCGGGATGTCGCGGTAGTCGGAGAAGCGCACCTCCGCGACGTCGTCGAGCCGCTCCTCCTTGATCCGCTGCTGCGCCCAGGTGGCCTGCTCGCGCGAGAGGGTGACGCCGAGCGCCTTGACGCCGTAGTGCTTGGCGGCGTGGCGGACCATCCCGCCCCAGCCGCAGCCGAGGTCGAGCAGCCGCTGGCCGGGCTGGAGGTCGAGCTTGCGGCACACGAGGTCGTACTTGTGCTCCTGCGCCTCCTCGAGCGTGGCGTCGTCGGTCGGGTAGACCGCGCAGGTGTAGGTCATCGACGGCCCGAGGACCATCTCGTAGAACCGGTTGGAGACGTCGTAGTGGTGGTGGATCGCGTCGGCGTCGCGCTCCTGCGAGTGGCGCCCCCACTTCGCCATGGCGCGCAGGCCCTCCATCCGGTGCCGCCAGGCGGGCATGTGCTCCTGGGGCGGCGGCGGGGGCGGCACGAGGTGGCTGACGCCGAGCTCGCGGACGATCGCGATCGCCTCGGCCGGCCGGGGCGTGCGGAACCCGGTGTGGTCCTTGAGGAGCCGGAACGCCTCGTAGGGGTCGCCGGGGTGGGCGCCGTGCAGCACCAGGTCGCCGGCGACGTACGCCCGCGCCAGGCCGAGGTCACCCGGCGCCGTCATCAGGTAGGACAGGGCGCGCTCGGTGGCGATCTCCAGTCCGTAGGGCTGGTCGAGCGCGCCGGCCTCGCTGCCGTCGTAGGCCTTGATCCAGAGGGGGACGCCGCCGCGGAAGAGGGACGCGATCGTCGGCGCGATGCCTCGGGGGGTTGTCATCTGCTGCGCACCGCCTTGTCGAAGAGGTTGGTCAGTCGGTCGTCGGGGTCGTAGCGCCGCTTCACCGCGGCGAGCGCGTCGCCGTTGTAGAGGCGGTCGAAGGTCTCGCGGTCGTAGAAGGCCTCGGAGTAGAGCGACTTGTGGCCGCCGAGCTCGTGGACCTTCGCCTCGATCGCCCGGTTGGTGGGCGCGTGCACGGCCTCGGGGCCGACGTGGACGGTGCCCCAGAAGCCGGCGTTGACGTAGGTGCGCCCGGGCTCGAGCGGGTACGCCGTCCACGGGGTCCCGGCGCCTTCGGCCCCGCCGGAGCCGCGCGCGACGAGCGGGCACAGCCAGACCGGGCGCATGCCGACCTCGGCGTCGAACCAGTCGAGGAACTCGGCGAGCCGCTCGACCGGCACCTCGACGTCCTGCACGACCCGCTCACGCAGCGGCCGCCCCGCACGGCGGTCGAGCCGGTCGGCGATCGCGTACTTCCGGTCGAGGCCGAGCAGCCGCATGTAGACGTCGGAGCGGCGGTAGCGCCGCGGCCACAGCCGGCGGACGACCGGGTGCTGCGCGCCGAACGCGCCGGAGCACCAGAACCAGTCGGTGTCCCACCGCCACAGGTAGTCGTGGATCGTCAGCAGGTCGGTCTCGCGCTCGCGGATGGAGCGGTAGAAGACCTGCTGCCCGGTGTAGTCGGTGGGCTCGCCCTCGAGCTCGTCGGTCCAGCGGGCGAGGGTCAGGTAGTACTCCCCCGGCGCGAACGCCACGCCGTCGAGCCCGTCGACGCGCTGGCCGTCGTGCTCGCGCGTGTGGGTGATGTCGTCCATCGTCTTCGCGAGCAGCCCGGCGTCGTCGAACCGCAGGTGCCGGAGCGCGACGTACGACGGCACCGGCTCCAGCATGATCCGGAGCCGGGTCGCGTAGCCGAGGCTCCCGTAGGAGTTGGGGAAGGCGTCGAACAGGGCGTCACCGGGATGGGTGGTGACCACCTCGCCGGCACCGGTGAACACGTCCATCTCCACCACGGACTCGTGCGGGAGCCCGTTGCGGAAGCTGGTGGCCTCGATGCCGAGCCCGGTCACCGCCCCGCCGAGGGTGATCGTGCGCAGCTGCGGCACGACGTACGGGATCAGGCCGTAGGGCAGGGTGGCGTCGACGAGGTCCTCGTAGGTGCACATGCCCTGCACGTCGGCTGTGCGCTGCTCGGCGTCGACGCCGATGACGCCGGTGAGGCCGCTGACGTCGAGGCCAGGTGTGGCATGGGCCGCGCGGGCGCGGAACAAGTTGGTGGTCTGCTTCGCGAGTCGGACCGGCTCCCCCGCCGGGATCGCGGCGTAGGACGCCGCGAGCCGCGCTACGGCCCGCTCGTGCTCCTCTCGGGCACGTGGGGACATGCGGAAAACCTACCCCCGGCCGGGGACACCGGTGTTAACGGTTTTCGACGGAGAGGGATCCCGACAGCGTGCCGCGCGCGTCCCCGAGGTGGACGAGCACCCCGGAGGTGCCCGGGAAGTCGGCCAGTACGGCGCGGTCGGCCTCGGCGAGCGCACCACCCTCTCCGAGCACGACCACGGCGTCGACCCCCGTCGAGCCCGACGCCACGGCCATCGCCACGCACGCCTGCACGGCCGAGAGCCGCAGCGACGGCAGGTCGACCGTCGCCGCGGCGTAGGTGCGGCCGTCGGTGTCCCGCGCCGCCGCGCCCTCGGCGGCGCCGATCCGGGCGCGGGTGGCGCGGGCCAGCGTGACGAGCTTCTTGTCCTCCGCCGAGATGCCGGCGGCCGGCGAGTCAGTCATGCCGTCATGATCTCAGGCGCCTCCGTCCGAGCGGTCGGGCCCGTCCGCAGCGAGCGGAGCGCGAGTGCGCCGAGCACGGCCACGAACGCCGCGCGCAGCAGCTCGATCTGGACCCCGGTGACGACGGGCGCGACGGGCAGTGGGAAGAACGGGAGCGCGGCGCCCGCGACGCCGAGCACGCCGACCCAGCGGGGCCGCCCGGTCGCGCGCACGATCGCGATACCGAGGAGCACCAGCCCGACCAGGAACATCAGCGCCGTGGCGACCTGCTCGGCCTCGAACGCAGCACCCGGGAGGATCACGTCGCCGTCGGCGATCACGTCGGGGTGGTGCTCGGCCAGCTCGTGGCCGGCGAAGCCCATGATGACCAGGTGCGGGATGGCGTTGAGCGCGTTGCCGAGCACGTAGAGCACGAAGCCGACCAGCCCGGTCACGCCGAGGCGCGGCGCGAGCCAGCCGTAGACGCCGGGCAGGCCGAGGATCAGCAACGACTCCCCGGCGAGGAGCGCGATCGAGCCGACGGCGTGGTCGCTCAGCAGCGCCTCGGCGTCGTGGGCGTGGCCGTCGACGACGGGATGGAGCATGCCGCCGAGCAGGCAGAGCGGACCGGCGAGGAGCAGCGCGATGCCGCTGAGCCGGCGGAGGGTCCGGGGGTCCATGTCGATCTCCTGGGGTCGTGGGTGCGCAGCTGCGCCGTGGTCCCCACGTTCGACCGAGCCGCTGGTGGCCTGCTGGTGCTCCGCTGGTCAGAGGGCTGCCAGACGCCGGCGGGCCCGCTCGGCGTACGGCGTGACGCCGACCGCCTCCGCCTGGGTGACCGCCTGCTCCAGCAGCCGTCGCGCCTCGGCGCGCTCGCCGACGACGGCGAGGGCGCTGCCGAGGTAGAGCGCTGCCGGGCCCATGCAGATGTCGCCGGGGAGCTGGACCACGATCCGGTCGCCCCACGACCGCAGGACCGGCACCAGTCCCGCGAGCCGCTCGCCGTCACCGAGGGCCACCAGGGCCTCGGAGAGCATCAGGGTGCGGGGAACGAGACGGTGCCCCTCCGCGGGGGCAGCCAGGAGCCGGTCGATCGCGGGGATCGCCACCTCCCGGTTGCCCGCCTCGGCGTGGGCGAGCGCGACGACGAGCAGGAAGTCGGGGTCGACGTCCGCGGCGAGGTCCATCGCCTCCGGGACCGCGTCGATCAGTCGCCCGTCGTGCCACGCGGCGATGCCGTCGATCGTTGCCCGCGAGGCCCGGTCCACCGCTGCCGCGAGCGGCGAGACCGTCGTCGACGCCCACTCGGCCTCGGCCGCGAGCTGCCGGGCGCGGTCACGATCGCCGCAGGACACCAGGCGCCCGACCTGCCACCACGTGTCGAGCAGCTGGAGGTCGGGGTCGCGCTCCCGCGCGACGACGGCGTCGAACGCCCGGACCGCCCGGGCGTGGTCGGCGGTGCGGCCGAGCTCGAGCAGGACGCTGCGGTGCAGGTGGTGGGCGGTGGCCTCGAGGGCGGCGTCATGGGCCGCGAGGGTGAGCAGCTCCTCGATCGCAGCCAGCCGCGCCTCGGCCTGGTCCGGCGTCCAGGTCGCGATCACCCATGCGATGAGCGCACGGGCCCGGGCGTCCCGGTCGCCGTCGGCCTCGGTCAGCGCCCGCTCCGCGAGCTCGCGCGCGCCGGGCGTCCCGTTGCCAGCGTCCAGCGTCGCGCTCGCCGCCAGCAGCCGAGCGCTCAGCGCGGCGGGGACGTCGTCCAGCCGGGCCAGCGCCTCGGAGAGCAGCGGGGAGGCGCCGAGGAACGGCAGCGCGAAGAGCGCCCAGAAGCCGCCCACCCCGCCGGGCGCCGACTCCAGGGCGATCTCGGCGAACCGGACCCAGTCGTCGTCCGCGCGCGCGATCTCCGCGGCCGCACGGAAGTCCCGCTCGCTCTCCTCGAGGTGCCCGAGGCGCCGGGCCGCGACCCCGGCCACCCGCAGCAGACCTGAGCGGATCTCGCTCTCCTCCGTCGCCGCGAGGCCGCGGCGAGCCAGGTCCCGCGCCTCCCCGAGGGCGGCGCTCGCCAGCGCGTCGCTGGCCGCGGCGAGGGCCGCGCGTGCGGCGACGTCGTCCCGCTCCCCCGATGCGGCGGCGAGCCGGTGCTCGGCCACCACCGCCCCCGCGTCGAGACCCAGGCTGGCGAACGCGTCGGCGAGCCGGCGGTGCAGGTCGCGGCGCGCGACCGGCGTCAGCGCCGACTCGACGGACTCGCGGACGATGTCGTGCGCCACCCGGAGCCGTCCGGGTCCCGGCTCCTCCAGCAGCCCAGCCCGCAGCGCGGCGGCCAGCGGCTCCTCGAGCCCGTCCAGGGACAGGCCGACGGCCGAGGCGACCACGGCGAGCGGTACGTCGCGGCTGGCGAGCGCGAGCACGTCCATCAGCTCCGCCCCGCCGGCCGGGAGCGCGCCGATGCGCCGCCGCACGGTGTCGCGGACGCTGTCGGGCACGCCCGCGCCGGCGTCGAGCGCCGCAAGCGATCGCAGGAAGAACGGGTTGCCGCCGGCACGCTCGACCAGCCGCTGCGCCTGCTCCGGCGCCGTACCGACGAGGAGGCCTGCCGCCTCGTCGGCGGTCAGCCCGGCGAGCCGGAGGTCGAGATGGCCCGGCCGCCGTGCAAGCGCCCCCAGCACCCGGTCGAGCTCCTCGGGCGCCCGCGGCTCCTCGTCCCGGGCGGTGAGCACGAGCAGCAGACGTGCGGACGCGAGCGCCTCCAACGCCACCTCGAGCACGACCAGCGAGTCGGCGTCGGCCCACTGCGCGTCGTCGAGCACGACCACTCCGCCGCGCTCGCCTGCCAGCTCCTCCAGCCGCCGCGCCAGGTCGAGCCCCAGCGCGAACCGCGCCGACTCCCGGTCGCCGTCGACGTCGGGCAGGCCGCCGAGGACCTGTACCCAGGGCCAGTACGCCGGGGCGCCGGCCGCCGCCGGGCAGCGTCCCCACCGCACGTCGGCACCGGCGGCTCGCGGGGCGCCGGTCGTGAACCGCTGCACCAGTGTGGTCTTGCCGATCCCGGGCTCTCCGCGCACCACCGCGGTGGCCAGCTGCCCGTCCGCGGCGCGCCGGAAGGCAGCGTCGAGCGCGGCGAGCTCGGCCTCACGGCCGGCGAACCCGTCGGCCGCCGAGGTCGTGGCGGCACCCACCGGCCGGCGCGGCATCAGGCCCGGGTCCTGCTTCAGCAGCCGCTGCTCGAGCTCGGCGATGTCCGGGCCGGGGTCGACGCCGAGCTCGTCGACGAGCCGCTCGCGCAGCTCGCGGAGGACGGCGAGTGCGTCCGCCTGGCGGCCGCTGCGGAACAGGGCGATCGCGAGCAGCGCGTGAGTGCGCTCCCGCAGCGGGTGCTCGACGACCATCCGCCGCAGCTCCGGCACCACCTCGGCGTCCTTGCCGGCGTCGAGCAGCGCCTGCCCGCGCAGCTCCTGGGCGACGGCGTGCATCTCGTCGACGCGCTCCACCTCCGGGGCGAGGTCGGCGAGGTCGCGCACGTCGGCGTACGCCGGCCCGCGCCACAGATCCAGCGCCCGGGCCAGCAGCTCGGCGGCCGCGAGCGGCCGCTCGCGGGCGATCTCCCGCGCCTCGGCGACCGCGGCCTCGAACCGGTCGACGTCGGTCTCGAGGCCCAGCCGGTAGCCGTCTCCGGTGGTGACCAGGGCGGTGCCGGCGCCCCGCAGGGCCCGGTCGGGCTCGAGCACCTGCCGCAGTCGCGAGACGTAGCCCTGGAGCGTGACGGCAGCTGAGGACGGGGGTGCTCCGCGCCAGACCAGGTCGGCGATCGTCTCGGCGCTGACCTGCCGGCCGCGGTGCGCCGCGAGGACCGCGAGCACCTCCGCCTGCCTGCGCGCGGCGATCTCGACCGGCTCTCCCTCGGCCGGGATCACGGAGGCGGGTCCGAGGACCCCGACCAGCAGCACGTCCGCATGCTAGGGCGGCGCTCCGGTGCGCGCGGACTATTCGCAAGGTCGCACCAGAGCCGCACCAGCGGGTGGCCAGCGGTCCGGGTCACGGTGTCCGCATGAGCCCTGCCCCGTTCGTCGTCCGTCTCGGTCCCGGAGAGCCGTTCGCCGTGCTCGCCGACAGCGTCCGCACCGGCGGCGTCCTCGGCGTCGTCGCGTGCACCTGGGCGCCCGGCACCGAGCCGCCGCCGCACACGATGGTCCGCGCCGACCGGGCACTCGTGGTCACGTCGGGAGCGGTCCGGATGAGGGTCGGCGAGGAGGAGTACGACGCCGGGCCGGACGACCTGGTCTTCGTCCCGCGTGGCCACCGGCTCGCGGTGCGCGCGCTCGAGCCGTCGCGGGCGACGGTGGTCGTCACGCCAGCGGGCGCCGAGGCCTGGTTGGCCGCGGTCGCCGTACCGGACCTGGATCCGGTGACGACGCTCGGCATCGCGCTGGACCACGGGGTGAACGTGCACCTGCGATGAGGGTCAGTCCCGCGGTACGTCGCCGGCGTCGGCCGGCTCCGGGACGACCTGGCGGATGAGCACGGTCGCGATCTGGTTGCGGCGCCCGGTCGCCTGCTCGGCCTCGAAGCGGAGGCCGTGAGCCTCCACGACGGAGCCGGGGATCGGGACCTTGCCGAGGTGCTTGGCCATCAGGCCGCCCACCGAGTCGACGTCCTCGTCGTCGACGTCGAACCCGAACAGCTCGTCGAGGTCGTCGATCGGGTAGCGGGACGACACCCGGACCTGCCCGTCGTCGAGGTTCTCGACCTCGATCTCCGCCTCGTCGTACTCGTCGGTGATCTCGCCGACGATCTCCTCGAGGAGGTCCTCGATCGTGATCAGGCCGGCGGTGCCGCCGTACTCGTCGACGACCACGGCGATGTGCTGGCGCCGCGCCTGCATCTCGCGGAGCTGGGCGTCGACCGGCTTGGAGTCGGGCACCCAGACGACCGGACGCATGATCTCCTCGACCGGCTGGGTGAACTCGACCTCGGGCGCCTCGAAGTCGCGGCGGACGACGTCCTTGAGGTAGGCGAAGCCGCGCACGTCGTCGAGGTTCTCACCGACGACCGGCAACCGCGAGAAGCCCGAGCGCAGGAAGAGCGACATCGTCTGCCGGAGGTTCTTGTGCGACTCGATGTAGACCACGTCGCCGCGCGGGACCATCACCTCGCGCACGGTCGTGTCGCCGAGCTCGAAGACCGAGTGGATCATCTTGCGCTCGTCCTCCTCGATCAGCGCCGAGGCCTCCGCGATGTCGACCATCTCGCGCAGCTCGGTCTCCGTCGAGAACGGGCCGTGCCGGAATCCCCGGCCCGGCGTGATCGCGTTGCCGACGAGGATCAGCAGCGACGGGATCGGGCCGAGGACGGTCGTGAGCGCGGCGAGCGGCCACGCCGACCAGAGGGCCACGGTCTCGTCGTGCTGGCGGCCGAGCGTGCGCGGCGCGACGCCCACCACGACGAACGACACGACCAGCATGGAGCCGACGGCGAACGCGACCTGCGCCCACCACGAGCCGTCGTAGTGCTCGGCGATCAGCAGGGTGACGAGCACGATCGCGGTGGTCTCGCACAGGAGCCGGAGCAATAGCGCCGTGTTGAGGTGCCGGGGCGCGTCGTCGAGCACCGCGACCAGGCGCTGGGCCCCGGCCCGGGACTCCCCGACCAGCTCCTGCGCGCGGGCCTTGGAGAAGGAGCCCACGGCGGCGTCGGCGGCGGTGAACAGACCCGCCAGGACGACGAGCAGGGCTGCGGTCAGGAGCTGCCAGACATCAGCAGGGTTCATCGCGGGTTCGCGGCCTCAGCCGGCGGACGGAGCGCGCCAGGCCGCGAGGAGCTCGTCCTGGAGGCCGAACATCTCCTTGTGCTCCTCCGGCTCGGCGTGGTCGTAGCCGAGGAGGTGGAGGATCCCGTGGGTGGTGAGCAGCTCGAGCTCGGCGAGGGTGCCGTGACCGGCGGTCTCGCCCTGCCGCTCGGCGACAACCGGGCAGAGCACCAGGTCGCCGAGCACCCCCTCCTCGGGGTCCTCGTCGACGAGACCGGGCCGCAGCTCGTCCATCGGGAAGGCGAGCACGTCGGTCGGGCCCTCCTTCTCCATCCACTGCTCGTTGAGCTGCGCGATGGTGTCCTCGTCGACGGCCTTGATGCAGAGCTCGGCCAGCGGGTGCACGCGCATCCGGTCCATGACGAACCGGCTCAGCTTGGCGAGGTGCTTGACGTCGACGCCGAAGCCGGACTCGTCGAGGACCTCGATGCTCACGTGGTCACCCGGCCGGGTCGACCGGCCGTCGTCTGCTCGCCACGCGAGTCGAACTCGTCGTACGCCGCGACGATCCGGCCGACCAGCTTGTGGCGCACGACGTCGTGGCTGGTGAGCCGCTGGAACGTGAGGTCGTCGATGCCGTCGAGGATGCCCTCGACGATCCGGAGGCCGGACTTGGTGCCGGTCGGCAGGTCGACCTGGGTGACGTCGCCGGTGACCACGATCTTGGAGCCGAAGCCGAGACGGGTGAGGAACATCTTCATCTGCTCCGGCGTCGTGTTCTGCGCCTCGTCGAGGATGATGAAGGAGTCGTTGAGCGTGCGACCGCGCATGTAGGCCAGCGGCGCCACCTCGATGGTGCCGGCGGCCATCAGCTTCGGGATCGCCTCCGGGTCCATCATGTCGTGCAGCGCGTCGTAGAGCGGTCGCAGGTAGGGGTCGATCTTCTCGCTGAGCGTGCCGGGGAGGTAGCCGAGCCGCTCCCCCGCCTCGACCGCGGGCCGGGTCAGGATGATCCGGTTGACCTGCTTGGCCTGGAGCGCCTGCACCGCCTTCGCCATCGCGAGGTAGGTCTTGCCTGTGCCGGCCGGGCCGATGCCGAACGTGATCGTGTGCTTGTCGATGGCGTCGACGTAGCGCTTCTGGTTCAGCGTCTTCGGGCGGATCGAGCGACCGCGGTTGCTGAGGATGTTGAGCGAGAGCACGTCGGCGGGGCGCTCGGTGGTCTCGGCGCGCAGCATCGACGCCACCCGCTCCACGGTCTCGGTGGTGACGCCCTGCCCGGTGCGGATGATCGCCACCAGCTCGTCGATGAGCCGCTCGGCGAGGGCGACCTCGCCCGGGTCGCCGTGCAGCGTGATCCGGTTGCCGCGCACGTGGATCTCGGCGTCGAAGCCGCGCTCGATCAGGCCCAGGTGTTCGTCGCCGGGACCGAGCAGGCTGACCATGTCGATGCTGTTGGGGACCACCACGGTGTGCCGGGTCTGCGTGCGATCCCTGTGGGTCTGTTCCGGTCGTGTCTGGTCGGTCATGTGGCCCCGGGAGGGGCGCCCTTTCTCGGCTGGCGATGTGGCCTTGCCATGGTACGCCGAATCCGGTCGGCCGCCGACCCGGTTATGGCGGCGGCGCCGCGCCTGGAGGTCAGCCGGCCAGACCGAGGCTCGCGCCCGCGAGCACGTGCAGGTGGGCGTGGAACACGGTCTGCCCCGCGGCGGCGCCGGTGTTGTAGACGAGGTTGTAGGCGTCGTAGCCCTCGGCGGCGGCCACCTCGGCCGCGGCGGTGACCAGCGCGGCCGACGTCGTGGGGTCGGCGGAGGCCAGCTCGGCCGCGTTGGCATAGTGCGTGCGCGGCACCACGAGCACGTGGAGCGGCGCCTTCGGGTTGATGTCGCGGAAGGCCACCGTCTGCTCGGTCTGGTGGACGATGTCGCCCGGGATGTCGCCGGCGACGATCTTGCAGAACAGGCAGTCAGCTGTCGGTGAGGTCACGCGCATACTCTGCCCGTTCGCGACTCGTGCCGGTCAACCCCCGGGCCGCGCCGCGCGTGCAACTACCGTGACCTCCTATGCAGCGCTTCCCAGCCTCGCCGGCACCGTGTCGGCGGCGCGCGCCGTGACCGACCGGCCGCGCGCGGGTGACGCCCTCCTCGATGCCGACGAGGGCATCGAGCAGCTGTACCTCGCCCACTGGGACCGGATGGTGCGGCTCTCCGTGCTGCTCGTGCGCGACCAGGGTGTCGCCGAGGAGATCGTGCAGGACGCGTACGTCGCCGTGCACCAGCGCTGGGACCGGCTCAACGACCCCGAGCGCGCGCTCGCCTACCTGCGCCAGGCGATCGTGAACCGGTCGCGCTCGGCGCTCCGGCACCGGGCGGTGGTGCAGCGCTACCTCTCCCGCCAGAGCGCTCCCGCCGACGCCCCGGGGTCCGACGAGTCCGTGCTGGGCGACGCCCGCCGGCAGCTGGTGCTCGACGCCCTCCGGCAGCTGCCGCGCCGTCAGCGGGAGGTGCTGGCGCTGCGCTACTACCTGGACATGTCCGAGGCCGAGATCGCCGAGACGCTCGGCGTCAGCAGGGGCGCGGTGAAGAGCCACGCCTCCCGCGGCGCGGCGGCGCTCCGCCCGATCCTCGACCGCCTCGGCCCCGACGTGAGAGGAGGGTGAGATGACCCCGCGTCCCACCGACTCCGACGCCTTCGACGACGACGGCCCCAGCACCGGCACCGACGAGGCGCTCCGCCGCCTGCTCGGCGACGCGGTCGCCGACGTCCGTCCCGCCGACCGGCTCGGCGAGATCCGGCGCCGTACCCGCCGGCGAGCGCGCGGCTCCCGGCGCTGGCTCCCCGTGGTCGCGGGAGCCGGGGTGGCGACCGCTGCGGTGGTCGGCGGTGTCGTCCTGCTGGGCCAGCTCGGCAACGAGGAGCCGTCCGGCCCCGCCGCGTCTCCGTCACACGACTACCAGCTCGTGGTGGCGTCGGCCGCCTACTTCGTCGGCGACACGCCCACCGGTCCCCGCCTTTTCCGCGAGTTCCACTCGCTGCCGGCGGTCACGGGGTCCGACGCGGTCGAGCAGTCGCTCGGCGAGGTCGACCCCGCCGGCGGCGGTCCGGAGGACCCCGACTACAGCACGTTGTGGCCGGAAGGGTCGTTCTCGGGTGCGGAGATCACCGACGACCGGATCACGGTCGAGCTCTCCGCGGCCGCCACCGACCGACCCGCGGGCATCAGCGAGCGGGAGGCGTGGCTGGGGATCCAGCAGGTCGTCTACACCGCCGACGCCGCGATCCGCCGCTCGCTCCCGGTCGCGTTCGTGGTCGACGACGCGCCGGCCGACGAGGTGCTCGGCGTCGAGGTCGAGGAGCTGGTCGAGCGCGACCGTCAGTACGACGTGCTCAGCCCCGTGAACATCAGCGACCCGGTCGAGGGCAAGGTCGTCAAGGGTGACTGGCTCTACGCGGGCGGGACGACCATCGAGGCGCCGCGCGAGGTCTCCTGGTCGGTGGAGCAGCTCGTCTCCACCGACGAGTCCGACGGGGGCGGGATCGGGGGTGCCGCCTTCGGTGGCGTTGCCGGCGCCGGCGTGGAGGGAAAGGAAGGGCCGGGCTGGCGCGCGCGGATCAGCCTCCGCGGCCTGCCGCCCGGCGAGTACCTGCTGACGGCTGAGGTCACCAGCACGGGCCAGGCCAGCGACTCTCCCGCCTTCTACCGCGACACGCGCACCTTCGTCATCCGCTGAGCGCCCCGGCCCGACGAGAGGATCGGATCATGCACCTTCCCCACCCCGCGCGGCGCGGCCGCCGTACGACCGCGGTCGTGAGCGGCGCCCTGCTGGCCCTCGCCCTCCTCGCCGGCTGCGCCGACGACGAGCCGACCGACGCCGACGACCCTGCGAGCACTCCGGCTAGCGAGACGTCCGACGCGAGCGAGCCGACAGACGCAGCCAGCACTGGGTCGAGCTCGGCGACCGAGGACACCGAGATCCCGGAGGAGACCGTGTCGGTCGAGGTCTTCTTCGTCGGCGACACCCCGCGTGGTCCGCGGTTGTTCGCGGAGCAGCACGCGGTCGAAGCGGGTGACCCGGTCAAGGGCGCGATCAACCTGCTCACCAGTGGCGGCGCCAAGGACCCCGACTACCGGTCGCTGGTGCCCGACGGCAGCGTCGCGCCGCAGGTCAACGAGGACAACGGCGGCTACGTGATCGACATCGGCGACTTCACCGAGCGGCCTGCCGACATGACGAAGGCGCAGGCACGGCTGGCCGTGCAGCAGCTCGTCTACACGGTGCTGTCGGTGACGGACGGCGACCGCGACCGGCCGTTCACGTTCCACGTCGGGCACGACCCCGAGCCCTACCTCGGCGTCCCGAGCGGCGTGCAGGCCGCACCCGAGCTCGACGTACGCGGCCTGGTCAACGTCCTGTCTCCGGTGGAGGACGAGACCGTCAGCGGCTCGTTCACCGCCGAGGGCCTGGCCAGCTCCTTCGAGGCGACGGTGCCCTGGGAGGTGCGCGACGCCTCGGGGGCGGTGGTCGTCGACGGCTTCACCACGGCCGAGGGCTGGATCGAGCGGCTCTACCCGTGGACCGCGAAGGTCGACGTCAGCTCGCTCGAGCCCGGTGAGTACACGTTCGTCGCGATGACCGACGACCCGTCCGGCGGCGAGGGCGGCGGCCCGACCGAGGACACGAAGACGATCGTGGTCGAGTAGGTCGCCCTCACTGCTGATCGTCGCGCGTGAGGTGGGCGCCGAGCCGCTGGACGGCATGCGCGAGGTCGTCGGGCTCGATCACGCGAACTGATGTGATGAGAGCGATCCGGGCGACCGCCATGGCCAGCCGCCCGACATCCTCGCCGCGGATGCACACCACGGTCGTCCCGCTCGCGGTCTCGACGACGTCGTGGTCAACCCACCGGAGTACGTCGGCGAGGTCGTCGGGCTCCGAGCCGAGGGCGAGAGTCGCGCTCCGTTCACGGGGAACCGAGCCGATGGCGCGTGCGACGTACACCGTCGCGTCGCCACCCGGGATCTCGCGAGGCTCGAAGCGGCCTCCGCCCATCCGTAGGCGCGCGAGCCGGTCGAGCCGGAACGTGCGCCAGTCGTCGCGATCCCGGTCCCACGCGAGGAGGTACCAGCGGCGACCGGCGGTGACCAGTCGGTGCGGCTCGACCAGGCGACGAGTGTCGCTGCCCCCGCCGGCGCGGTAGTCGAAGCGGGCGAGCTCGTGGTCGCGGCACGCGGCCGCGAGCACGCCCAAGTGTTCCGGGTCGACCAGGTCCGGGTCGGAGCGCGACGGCACGGACGAGACGCTCGCGTGCAGCGTCGCCACCCGCCTGCGAAGTCGGTGCGGCAGCAGGCTCTCGACCTTGGTGAGCGCCCGCAACGATGTCTCCTCCATGGCACGCCAACCGGCGGGCCTCGGAAGCCGAGATGTCGTCCTTGTCGCCGAGCAGCCCCGCGGTGGCGAGGTCCTTGGTGAGGTCCTCGAGGGTGAGGGTGACCATCAGCGTAGTCGCGTCCCCACCGTGCAGGGGGAGGCGGTGGGGGTCGAGGTGCTCGAGCAGGGCGCAGAACGCGCCGGCGAGCTTGCGGGAGTAGGGGATGGTGTCGGCCTCGCCGTACTCACCGTTGGCGTGGCGGGGGCTGGTGTAGGCGTGGAGGTAGGTCTTGAGGCGTTCGGCCTCGCTGGTGGGCAGGAGTCCGGTGAGCCTGGTGGTGCCGTCGCCGGTGTTCTTGAAGAACAGCCGCATCCGCTTGCGCGCGGACTGTTCTTCCTCGAGCAGCTTCTTGGCCTCGGCGTCCTCGAAGATCTCCGGGGCCACGACCTCCAGGATCCGCCGCCCCAGCCTGCGTACCTCATCGGGGGTGAACTCCGTCGATCGGTTGATGAGCTCGGCCTCGGCCTTGTCGCGGATCTCGAGGGAGACCACCGCCGGCAACGCATCCAAGACCGCGACGATCACGCGGGCATGCTCGACCGATAGGACACCGTCGGCCATGGCTTTGGCGACCTTCGGGTAGCGGGCATCGAGGGCTTGGGCGAGCTTGAGGTCCCGCTTGGTGCCGCGCAGGTCGCACTGGGTGTGGTGGGTCAACCACGACGCGACGTCGCTCGCGCCGTCGGCCTCCGCCACGTCCGACGAACTAGCGAGGAGGCGGGCCTCCAGTTCGGCGAACTGGGCGCGGATCCTGTGCGTGGCGAGCAGGGCTTGCTTCTTCTGCTTCGTGGTCATGAAGGTCGGCTGGGTCTCCCGCACCGACGCCAACGCCGCATCCACCGCCGCCAAGGCAGCCAGCACCGGATGGTCCGGCACCGGGTCGCCCACGACCGGAACCGCCGGTGCAGTGCCGGTGGTGCTGGTCGTCATCGGAGGCCTCCCTTCGTGAGCGTGCAGTCGATTACCTCGAGTGCCGCTCCACGCGGGGGCCCTTGCCGGGGCCAACGACCCTGAATCCGGAACTCGCGGTCCGGGGGCCTGCCATGTGGTGGAACTGGTCCTGCTGCTTCCAACCCGCGAGGGGTATCGGTGTCTGGACCTACGGTCCATCGTACACGTGTTCGATCGAACACGCAAGCGAATGCGCGTGAAGTTCTCGTCTTCCCACAGGTGTCGCGACTGCCCGCACCTGGCCGCGGAACGGACACCCGGTGGGTGTCGAGGTCAGGCGAGGGCTTCGATCACGGCCTTCGCGGTCTTCTTGGCAGACGACGGGTTCTGGCCGGTGACCAGGTTGCCGTCGACGACGGCGTACGGAACGAAAGAAGCCGGGCCTTCTCGTAGAGGCCACCGCGCTCGCGTGCGACCTTCTCGGCGTTGTACGGGACCAGTTCGTCGACCTTGGCCAGTTCCTCCTCGCGCCAGGCGAAGCCGGTCATCTTCTTGCCTGCGATGAGGTAGGTGCCGTCGGACAGCGTGGTGTTGAGGATGCCGCAATAGCCGTGGCAGACAGAGGACACAACCGCACCCCGCTCGTACATCTCGCGAGTGATGCGCTGGAGGCCCTCATTGTCGGTGAAGTCGAACATGACGCCGTGACCGCCGGTGAAGTAGATGGCGTCGTAGTCAGCGGAGCTGATCTCGTCGGGACTCTTGGTGTGTTCGAGGAGTGCCATCTTCGCCGGGTCGTTGAGCCATGCCTTCGCCGTCTTGTCGAGGAGGGGGAACTTCAGCGCACGGGGCTCGAGTGGGGACTTGCCACCCGAGGGGCTGACGATGTTCTGCTCGTAGCCCGCCTCGTCGAAGACGTGCCAGGCGTGGGTCAATTCCGAGAGCCAGAGGCCGGTGGGGTGCTCAGGGTCGTCGTAGTGGCCGACGTTGGTGACGACGTGGAGGATGCGCTTGGGCATGCACGGCTTCCTTCTGTCGAGTGATGCGGCGTAGTAGCTGCCTCGCAGGTACGGCACGCGCTTGCTGGAGCAAGGCTTGCTCAATGCAAGCACTGCACACATCGAACGGTAGCGGGGCTCTGCGGGATGCCGTCTGCAGCAAGAGCACTCAACTTCGGCATGAATCAGACTGACGCTGCCCGCTTCTGCCGCTGTCGGGGCGCTGCCAGAGCATGCCGCGACGATCTCGGCCGTGGCTGTGCGAGCGACTCGCATTCACGGTTGAGACGTGCCGTCGAGGGCGACGTGGCGCAGGATGTCGTCGACAACGTCGTCGAGTGGCTGCGTCGCGTCGATGACGACTCCGGTCGTCGGCACGTCCTCTTGTGTTGCGTGCAGCCTCAGGACGAGCGCCCGTTCCTCCGGCCTCGCCCCCCATTCGTCCTCCGGTCGCTGATCAAGGCGTTCGCGAAGCGTGTCGATATCCACGTGAAGGACGAACACCTCGTCGAAGAGATCGATGAAGGCGGCGAAGTTCCGCGACCCTCCGCAGAAGAAGGTGGCCGGAGCTCGTCGATCTGCAACGAGCTCCCGGACCCGTGCGACGTTCCAGATGTGGTGGAGGTGGCCGATGCCTTCGGTGGGAACGCCGGTCACCGGGTCGCCCTGGTAAGCCAGCTCTCTGTCCCCATGGACAGCGTGGTGTCCGCGGCGAGCCAACTCAGCGCAGACCGATGTCTTCCCCGTGCCTGAGACACCTTCGATCAAGTAATTGCGGCGTCCCACTCCGGCAGCCTGGCATTCTGCGCGGAGCGGAGCAACGCGCGCCCGCTCATGCCGTGTTCATGTCTCTTGCCAATCGATGCACGTGGGTTGGCTTGCAGTCTCCGAGACACCAGTCAGCGCGCCTCAGTCGGCACCCCCGGCTAGCGTTCCCTCGTGCGCTTCACCCGCCAGCGTCTCAACCGGACTCTCCTCCTGCGCCAGCACCTCCTCGAGCGCGTGCCCTCCGACCCGATCTCGATCTGCGATCACCTGGTCGGCCTCCAGGCGCAGGAGCCGATGCCGCCGTACCTCTCGCTGGCGGCACGCCTGACCGACTTCGATCCGTACGACGTCAGCCGCGCTCTCGAGGACCGCAGCCTGGTCCGGGTGCTCAGCCTGCGCGACACCATCCACCTGCACACGCCCGGTGACGCGCTGACCCTGCCCGTCTGGGCCGCGCCGGTGCGCGAGCGCGAGATCAAGGTGAGCCAGTCGATCGGTGACGCCCGCGAGCTCGACCGCGCCGCGTTCCGTGAAGCCGTGCGCGAGGTGATCGGCGACGACGAGGTGCCGGTCCGGCAGCTGGGTGCGTCGCTGGCCGAGCGGTACCCCGACCACACGCCGTCCCAGCTGGGCCAGCTTGCTCGGGTCACGGAGGTGCTGGTGCAGGTGCCACCGCGCGGTTGCTGGAAGCATCCCGGCGGCGTCACCTATGCGTACGCCGACAGCTGGCTCGATGGGGAGCTCGCCGAGCCCGACGTGCCCGCCGTCGTCCGTCGCTACCTGCGGGCGTTCGGTCCCGCGACCGCGGCCGACGTCACGGCCTGGACGAGCATCACCCGCCTGGGGCCGGTGCTGAAGGCGATGGACGACCTCGAGCAGCACGAGGACGAGGACGGCCGGCTGCTCTACGACGTCGCCGGCGCGCCCGTCGCCGACGAGGACACGCCGGCCCCGGTGCGGCTGCTGGGCGCCTACGACAACGTGTGGCTGTCCCACCAGAACCGCGACCGGGTGACGACACCCGAGGCGCGCAAGTCGTGGATGGGCACCAACGGCGGCATCGGCAACACGATCTTCGTCAACGGCTGGCTCGCCGGCATCTGGCGCATCGTCGACGACAAGGTCGAAATCGACCGGCTCCACCGCGACCTCACGAGGTCCGAGCGGGCCGGCCTCGACGAGGAGGTCGCCCGCGTCGAGGAGCTACTCGCTCGGTAGGAACCGGCGCGCGACCGCGTCGAGCCGCTCCCGGTGGGCGGCCCAGCCGGCAGCGTCGCGGTGGGAGACCATGCTGTCGCCCGGGCGGACTCCCACCTCGCCGTCGATGAGCTCCCGCAGGATGTCCGCGTGGCCGGCGTGCCGGGCGGTCTCGGAGCACATGTGGACCAGGATCTGGTGCAGCGTGACGTCGCGCCGCTCCTCGGCCCACCACGGCACGACGCCGGGCGAGTCGAGGTCGAGTGCCGCGATCGTCGCCTCCGTCTGCTCGGCCGAGAAGCGGTGCAGCTCGACGATGTCGTCGATGGACTCGTCCGGTGTCGCCCAGAAGTCCGCGTCGGGCTCCGCCCCGTCGTCGAGCCACGGCAGCTCACGCCCCATCGGGCGGCCGAAGACCTCGGTGAAGTAGCCGAGCTCCACGCTCGCGACGTGCTTGACGAGACCCAGCAGGTTGGTGCCGGTCGTCGTCATGGGCCGGCGGACGTCGTAGTCCCCCAGCCCGTCGAGCTTCGACAGCAGGTCACTGCGGCGGCCGCGGAGGTAGCGGGCCAGCGTCTCCTTGGGATCCATGCCCCGAGGAGATCACGCCCAGCGCCGCGTGCGCGACAGGATTGCGGCGGCGGCCGCGACGCCCGCGGTGGACGTCCGCAGCACCTCCGCGCCGAGCCGAGCGGTCACGGCGCCCGCCCTCTCGAGGATCGCGACCTCGTCGTCGCTGAGCCCGCCCTCGGGCCCGACGACGAGCACGATCTCGCCCAGGTCGGGCACTGCCAGCGCGGCCAACGGCTCGACGGCGTCCTCGTGCAGCACCACGGCGAGGTCGGCCGCAGCGACCACGCCGGCCACGTCGGTCGTCGACGCCAGCGGGTCGACGACCGGGTGCCAGGCGCGCCGGGCCTGCTTGGCGGCCTCGCGCGCGGTCGACTGCCACTTGGCGTGCGACTTCACGGCGCGCTCGCCCTTCCAGACGGCGACGCTGCGTGACGCGGCCCAGGGCACCAGGCGGGCGACGCCGATCTCGGTGAGCACCTCCACGGCGAGCTCACCGCGATCGCCCTTGGGCAGCGCCTGGACGACGGTCAGCGACGGCACCGGCTCGGGCACGTCGATGACGTCGACGACCTCGATTTCGAAGACCCGCTTGCCGGTCGACGACACCCGGCCGGTCACGACCCGGCCGACGCCGTCGGCGAGCGTGACCGGCTCCCCCACGCGAAGGCGCCGTACGGCGACCGCGTGGTGCGCCTCGTCGCCGTCGACGCCCACCGTCGCGCCGACGACGACGCCGTCGAGCGACGGGACGAGGTGCTGCGGGAGGGTCACTGCTCTCGGTGCGGGCTCAGTGCGGCGCGGTGAACGCGTCGCGGAGCCGGCCGAACGCGGACTTGCGCGCCGGCTTCACGTTGCCGGTCGGCGCCTCCTCGCCGCGGATGGCGGCGAGCTCCTTCAGCAGCTCCTCCTGCCGGGCGTCGAGGCGGGTCGGCGTCTCGACCTGGACCGTGACGACGAGGTCGCCCCGCCCGCCGCGCAGTCCGGGGACCCCGCGACCGCGCAGCACCGTCTCGTGGCCGGACTGCGTGCCCGGCGCGATCGGCAGCTCGAAGGTCGTCTCCACGCCCGATCCCTCCGCCGGCTCGAGGTCGGCCTCCAGCGTGGGCAGCTCCAGGGTCGTGCCCAGTGCCGCGGCGGTCATCGGCACCGCGACCGTGCAGTGCAGGTCGTTGCCGTGGCGGGTGAACGTCGGGTGCGGAGCGACCTGGATCTCGACGTAGAGGTCGCCCGGCGGGCCACCACCCGGGCCGACCTCGCCCTGCTCGCCGAGCTGGACGCGGGTGCCGGTGTCGACGCCGGCCGGGATCTTGACGGTGAGGGTACGGCGCGAGCGCACCCGTCCCTCGCCGGCGCACTCGCGGCAGGGGTCCTTGATGACGGACCCGAAGCCGCGGCAGGTCGGGCAGGGGCGCAGCGTGCGGATCTCGCCGAGGAACGAGCGCTGCACGTGGGCCACCTCGCCCGCGCCGTGGCAGGTCTCGCAGGTGACCGGGTGGGTGCCGGGGGCCGAGCCCTCGCCGCCGCACGCCGAGCAGTGGACCGCGGTGTCGACCTTGAGCTCGCGCGCGACGCCGAACGCCGCCTCCGCGAGGTCGACCTCGAGCCGGATGAGCGCGTCCTGGCCGCGGCGCGTGCGCGGCCGCGGGCCGCGGGACTGACCGCCGCCGGCGGCGCCGCCGAAGAACGCATCCATGATGTCGGTGAACGAGAAGCCCGCACCCTGGCCGCCGAAGCCGCCCTGGCCGAACGGGTCGCCGCCGCGGTCGTAGGCCGCGCGCTTCTGCGGGTCGGAGAGCACCTCGTAGGCCGCCGACACCTGCTTGAACCGCTCCTGGCTCTCCGGGTCGGGGTTGACGTCGGGGTGCAGCTGGCGGGCGAGCTTGCGGTAGGCCTTCTTGATGGTGTCGCCGTCCGCGTCGCGGGCGACACCGAGGAGCTCGTAGAGGTCGGGGTTCACTGGTTCCTAGTTGCCTTCGTCGAGGATGCGCGACACGTAGCGCGCCACCGCGCGCACCGCCGCCATCGTGCTGGGGTAGTCCATCCGGGTGGGGCCGACGATCCCGAGCGACGCGAGCGCGTCGTCGGGGCCGTAGCCGGTGGCGACGACGCTGGTCGAGGAGAGCTCCTCGTAGGGGCCCTCCGCGCCGATGCGCACGGTCACCGCGCCACCGCTGGTCGCCTCTCCGAGCAGCTTGAGGAGCACGACCTGCTCCTCGAGCGCCTCGAGCAGCGGACGCACAGCGGTGTCGAAGCTGTCGCCGAACCGCGCGAGGTTGGCGGTGCCGCCGACGGCGATGCGCTCGTCGGAGCGGTGGTCGCTCATCGCCTCGACCAGCGTCTCGACCACCGCGACCGTCGTGGGCGGAGCGGGCTCCTCGCCGGCGACGAGCGCCTCGAGGGCTCCGACCGCTGTGGAGATCTGCTCGCCGGTCGCGGCCAGGTTGACCCGGGTGCGCAGCTGGGCGAGGTCGTCGTCGTTGATGTCGGCGTCGAGCTCGACGAGGCGCTGCTCGACCCGGCCGGTGCTGAGGATCAGCACGACCAGGAGCCTGCTCGGGGTGAGCGCCACGATCTCGATGTGGCGCACGGTGGAGCGCGACAGTGTCGGGTACTGCACGACCGCCACTTGGCGGGTCAGCTGCGAGAGCACCCGCACCGAGCGGTGCACGACGTCGTCGAGGTCGACCGCGCCGTCGAGGAAGGTGGCGATCGCCCGCCGCTCGGCGGTGGTCATCGGCTTGACCGTCGAGAGCCGGTCGACGAACAGCCGGTAGCCCTTGTCGGTCGGCACCCGCCCGGCGCTCGTGTGCGGCTGGGCGAGGTAGCCCTCCTCCTCGAGCGCGGCCATGTCGTTGCGGATCGTCGCCGGCGAGACGTTGAGGCCGTGTCGCTCGACGAGCGCCTTCGAGCCGACCGGCTCCTCGGTGGCGACGTAGTCCTCGACGATCGCGCGCAGCACGGCGAGCCTGCGGTCCTCCTGCATCCCACCTCCCCGGACAGGGCCGGACGCCCTGACGGACGCCTGTTGGCACTCCACTTTGCTGAGTGCCAATCCTAGCGTCGGCGATCGAGTGTGGTGGATTCCCCGGGCCGGACCTTGCCAACCCACGGCCTGGCTAGGTTAGGCTTACCTTATGAGGATGACCCACCGCGGCCGGACCGACACCGCTCCCCTGGCCGCGGCGGCCCGCAGCATCCTGGCCTGCCCCGACGAGGTGCAGCTCGTCGTCGACGGCGTCGACGACATCATGGCCGGCCTCGACCCGGCCGGCCGCCAGAGCACCGACGACGCCGCGCCCCTCGGCATGGTCGACGTCGACGGTCACCCGGTCTTCTCGTGCCCACCCGACTCCGCCCTCGCCCTGGCCGCCGTCGAGCGCCGGGGTGCGCTGCTCACGCTGACCAGCGGGGTCGGGGCCCCGGGCTCCCGCGAGCGCGACGCCCAGCTCACGATCGCGGGCCGGCTCGAGGCCACCGGCACCGAGCAGTGCGAGTGCTGCGACGACGTGCGCGCCACGGTCACCCTGCAGCCGTCGTACGTCATGGTCGCCCGGCCGTCGCAGGGCAGCGACCTGCAGCTGCGGGTGCCGCTCGGCGAGTTCTGCTCGCCGGCCCACCAGCTCAACCGCGGCTTCCTCCAGCGCTCGGCCGAGCACGCCAACCGCTGCCACCAGGACGAGCTGCGCCGCGCGGTCGCGACCACCAGCGGCACCAGGGTCAGCGAGATCGTGGGCGTGCAGCTCGCCGACCTGCGGCCCGAGCGGGTCGACGTGCGCTGGGTCGACCTCTCCGGCGCGCACAGCCGCGAGCTCGTCTTCCCGCGCGCGGCCACCACGAGCCGCGAGCTCGGCGAGCTGCTGCGCAGCGAGCTCCACGCGGGGCTCTGCTGACCGCTCCTCCCCTAGCCTGACCGGGTGACGTTCACGGAGATCGCCGACCGCGTCTGGGTCGCCCACTACGAGTTCATCGACCTCAACGTCGGCCTGGTCGGCGGCGAGCGGGGGCTCGTCGTCGTCGACACCTACGCGTCCCTGCCGCTGGCACAAGGAGTGATCGACGACGTCCGTGCCCTCGGCGTCGGCGAGGTGGTCGCGGTCGTCAACACCCACGAGCACTTCGACCACACCTTCGGCAACGGCGCGTTCCGGCAGGAGTACGGCGGCGACCTGCCGATCCACGCGACCGAGGAGGCGGCGCGGCGTACCGTTCCCAGCGGCGAGGCGTGGAAGGCCAAGTCCGAGGCGTACGACGACCCGCGGGTGCCCGACATCCGGGCGACCGAGATCGTGCCGGCCGACCGGACGTTCTCCTCCGCGGCGGTCATCGACCTCGGCGACCGCTACCTCGAGCTCCTGCACCCGGGCCGCGGACACACCGCCGGCGACCTGGTCGCCAAGGCCTCCGACGCCGACGTGCTGCTGGCCGGCGACCTCGTCGAGGAGTCCGGGCCTCCCGCGTACGGCGACGACTGCCACCCCATGGACTGGCCCCTGACGCTCGACCTGGTCCTCGGCCTGCTCTCCCCCGGCTCGGTGGTCGTGCCCAGCCACGGCGCCGTGGTCGACCGCGGGTTCGTCGAGGAGCAGCGCGGTCTCATCGGCGTCGTCGCCGAGACGATCCGCGACCTCGCCGAGCAGGGGGTGCCGGTGGAGGAGGCGCTCGCTGCCGGCGAGTGGCCCTACCCGGCCGACCGGCTGGCGGACGCCGTACGGCGGGGCTACGCGCAGCTCCCCCGCAGCCAGAAGCGGCTACCGCTGGTCTGAGGCGGGTACCGACCCGCCATGACTGAGCGCAACGAGGAGAGCAAGCAGGTCGGCGTACCCGACGAGGCATTGCCCGCCGACCTCGTCCCGAGCGACGACAACCCCCTGGCCGAGGGCCTGCCCGACGGGGAGACCGTCGAGGGCCTGCTCGACGAGAGCGACGACGCGAAGAGCGAGGACGAGGCGGCGTACGCGCCGGCCGAGGGCAGCGGCACCGACGACGAGCGGGCCGACGGCGCGCCGCCGGAGGAGTCGGCCGAGCCGCAGGAGAGCTGAGCGGCAGCACCCGACCGGCGCGGGCGCCGCCGTCCCACGGGTCACACCAGTAACATGCCTGCGTGGATCGCTACGGGACCGACGTCCTCGCCGGGGACTGGAAGCAGCCGAAGCGCGGGCGTGCCGTCGAGGCCCCCGCCGACCTCGGGACGGTGGTCGAGGAGGTCACCACGGACTGGTGCGGCGAGATCGTCGCCGTCGACCGCGACCTGCACACGCTGACCCTCGAGGACCGCCGCGGCAAGCGGCGCACGTTCCCGCTGGGCCCCGGCTTCCTGCTCGAGGGCAAGCCGGTCATCCTCACCGCTCCGGTGCGCACCAAGGCCCCCGCGAAGCCGACCCGCACCGCCAGCGGCTCGATCGCCGTCCACGACGCGAAGGCGCGTGTCGCCCGGCAGAGCCGGATCTTCGTCGAGGGTCGCCACGACGCCGAGCTGGTCGAGCGGGTCTGGGGCGACGACCTGCGGATCGAGGGCGTCGTGGTCGAGTACCTCGGCGGCGTCGACGACCTGGCCGACCACCTGGTCTCGTTCAAGCCCGGCCCGCAGCGCAAGGTCGGCGTGCTCGTCGACCACCTCGTGCGTGGGTCGAAGGAGTCTCGGATCGCCGACGCCATCGTGCGCGGCCCCCACGGCAAGCACGTCAAGATCGTCGGCCACCCCTACGTCGACGTCTGGCAGGCGGTGAAGCCCGACCGGCTCGGCCTGAAGTCCTGGCCGACCATCCCGCGCAGCATCGAGTGGAAGAAGGGCGTGTGCCAGCACCTCGGCTGGCCGCACCGCGACCAGGCCGACATCGCCCGCGCCTGGCAGCACATCCTGTCGAAGGTGCGCTCCTACGACGACCTCGAGCCGGCCCTGCTGGGCCGGGTCGAGGAGCTCATCGACTTCGTGACCGTCGACTGAGCCGCCAGACCACCCGTCAGTTCGGGCGGAGCGGGCGGCCCTGGGAGTCGGTCGGCTCGCCGGTCAGCATCAGGATGCCGTCGATCAGGCCCCAGAGGCTGCCGATGCCGCACGTCAGGATCGTGACGATGATCTGGAGGACGCCCGTCTGGGTGTCGCCGATGTAGAAGCGGCCGATGCCGAACCCGCCCAGGAAGATCTGGAGCAGCCCGGCAACCAGTTTCTGCTTGTCCGAGTAGGGCACGCCGGTGACCGGGTGCACGCCGTACGGCGCTCCCGGCTGGCCCATGGGCGCGCCGTACGGACCGGGCTGGCCGTAGGGCACTCCGGGCGACGGCTGAGCGCCGTAGTTGGCGTAGCCCGGCGGGGGCGGGGCCTGCGGCGGCTGGGGAGCCTGCGGCGCCTCGTACGTCGGCGGCTGGTACGTCGGCGGCTCGTAGGGCTGCGGGGGCTGCTCGCCGTACGGCGGCTGCGGCTCGTTGCTGCCAGGCTCGGTCATGGCAGAAGACTAGGGCTTCGCGGGCCCGGCTACGGCAGAAGGTCGCGAACCACTGCGTCGGCCAGCAGCCGGCCCCTGCGGGTCAGCACCAGCCGGTCCGTCGACGGCTCGACCAGGCCATCGGCGACGAGCTCGGCGACCGGTGCGTCCCTGTCGACCGCGCTCATCGGGAGACCGTCGCGGAGCCGCACCTCGAGCAGCACCCGCTCGACGTGGCGGGTGTCGTCGTCGAGCACCTCCCGCGCATGTGCGGGACTGACCCCGGCGCCCAGGCGGTCGGCGTACGCCGCGGGGTGTTTGACGTTCCACCACCGCACCCCGCCGACGTGGCTGTGCGCGCCCGGCCCGACGCCCCACCAGTCGTCGCCGCGCCAGTAGCCCAGGTTGTGGCGGCACTCCGCGCCCGGGCGCGACCAGTTGGACACCTCGTACCACCCGAGCCCCGCGGCACCGAGGTGCTCGTCGGCCGCGACGTACTTGTCCGCAAGATCGTCCTCGTCGGGCATCGGAAGCTCACCGCGCTTGACCCGGCGGGCCAGGGCGGTGCCCTCCTCGACGATCAGGGAGTACGCCGAGACGTGGTCGGGCCGGCTCGCCGTCGCGGCCGCCAGGGTCGTGTCCCAGTCGGCGAGGGACTCCCCCGGCGTGCCGTAGATGAGGTCGAGGCTGAGCTGGTCGAAGCCTGCAGCGCGAGCGGCCTCGACGACCTGCGGCACCCGCTCCGGGTCGTGGGTGCGGTCCAGCGTCGCCAGCACGTGCGGCACCGCCGACTGCATGCCGAACGAGACCCGGGTGTAGCCGGCGGCTCGCAGCCGCTCGAGGTAGGCGAGGTCGACGGAGTCGGGGTTGGCCTCGGTCGTGACCTCCGCGCCGGGCGCGAGCCCGAGCTCCTCGTCGATCGCCCGCAGGATCCGGCCGAGGTCCTCGGCGGGCAGGAGGGTCGGCGTGCCGCCGCCGAGGAACACCGTCTGCACCGGCACGTCGCGGTCGCCGAGCACCGACCGCGCGAGCCGCACCTCGGCGACGGCCTGGTCGACGTACGTGGCACGGGAGACGCCGGAGCCGAGCTCGATCGCGGTGTAGGTGTTGAAGTCGCAGTAGCCGCAGCGGACCGTGCAGAACGGCACGTGCACGTAGAGCCCGAACGGCCGGGTGCCGACGCCGGCGAGGGCGGCCTCCGGGAGGGAGCCGTCGGCCGGGGCGGGGTCTCCCTCGGGCAGTGCGGACGGCATGCGACCAGTGTCCTACGGCGACCGCCCGCCGCCCGAATCAGCCGGACCGGCTCACACCGGCGCCTGGGAGGTCAGCCGTAGAAGCTGTCGATGAGCTCGGAGTTGTTCTTCTCCACGACCGCGCGCTTCACCTTCAGCGACGGGGTGAGCTCACCGGACTCGATGGTGAGGTCGTGGTCGAGCAGCTCCCACTTCTTGATGGTCTCCCACCGGTTGAGGTGGCCGTTGAGCTCGTCGACGTAGTCGCCGATCATCGCGCGCACCTTCTCGGAGCGGACGATGTCGGTATACGAAGCGTCGGGCATGCCGTTCTCCTGCGCCCACCCGGCGATCGCGTCGGGGTCGAGGGTGATCAGCGCGACGACGAAGTTGCGCTCCGCGCCGAAGACCATGAACTGGCTGACGTAGGGGCAGATCGCCTTGAACTTCGCCTCGATGGCGGGGGGCGCGATGTACTTGCCGCCGGAGGTCTTGAACAGCTCCTTGATGCGGCCGGTGATCCGCAGGTAGCCGTCGGCGTCGAGCTCGCCCTTGTCTCCGGTGCGCAGCCAGCCGTCCTCCGTGAACGCCTCGGTCGTCGCGTCGGGGAGGTTGTGGTAGCCGGCCATGATGTGCGGGCCCTTGAGCTGGACCTCGCCGCCCTCGCCGATGCGCACCTCGGTGCCCGGGAACGGCGAACCGACGGTGCCGATGCGGTTGTCGTCGGGGTGGTTGACCGTGGCGCCGGCGGCGTTCTCGGTCATGCCGTAGCCCTCGAGGATGACGATGCCCGCGGCGTTGAACCAGGCGGCGATGTCGGCGTTCAGGGCGGCGGAGCCGGAGATGAAGAACCGGACCCGGCCACCGAAGCGGTCGCGCACCTTGCTGAACACGAGCTTGTCGAAGAGGCCGTGCTGGAGCTTGAGGGGCAGCGGGATCTTCTTGCCCTCGCGGGTCAGGCGGTCGACCTCGGTGCCGACCTTGAACGCCTGCTTGAAGATCTTCTCCTTCGCACCGCCCTCGGCCTCGGTCATGGTGACGATCCGCGCGTGCGCCTTCTCGAAGATGCGCGGCGCGGCGCCCATGAACGTCGGCTTCACGACGCCCAGGTTGTCGACGATCTTGTCGACCCGGCCGTCGATCGCGGTGGCGAAGCCACAGGCGAGCTGCGTCGACAGCAGCACCTTGCCGAACGAGTGGGCCATCGGCAGCCACAGGAACTGGAGGTCGTCCTCGGTCAGGAGCCCCTGCGCCTTGATCGCCTCGCCCTCGAACACCCACGACCGGTGGAGCAGCCGGACGCCCTTGGGCTTGCCGGTGGTGCCAGACGTGTAGATCAGGGTGGCGAGCTGGTCGGGCTGGATCTCCTTGGCGATCGTCTCGATCGCGTCGGGGTGGTCGCCGAGGTAGCCGTCGCCCATGGTGGCGAGGGTGTCGAGGCTGATCACCCACTCGTTGTCGGCGAGCCCCTCGTCGAAGACCACGACCTTCTCCAGGGCCGGCAGCTCGGCCTTGTGGTCGCGGAGCTTGTCGACCTGGGCCGCGTCCTCGGCGAAGACGACGCGGCACTCGGAGTCGCCCAGGATGTAGGCGGTGTCGTCGCCGCCCGTCGTCGGGTAGACCGTCGTGGTGGCGCCACCGGCGCACATGATCGCGAGGTCGGCGAGGATCCACTCGTAGCGGGTGGCCGACGCGATACCGACGCGCTGCTCGTTCTCCAGGCCGAGCGCGCGCAGGCCGGCCGCGAGACGCCGTACGCGCTCCCCCACCTCGCGCCAGGTGACGGACTCCCAGGAGTCGCCCTTGGGGAAGCGGAAGGCCTCGTGGCCACCGGACGCGTCGACGCGGTCGAGGAACTGCATCGCGACGTTCTGCGGCATCTGCGCCAGGAAGCTGGTGTCGTGGTTGATGGGCATGACGCTCCTCATGCACTCCGGGACCGGACGGGGTTGGTCAGTAACCTAGATCACTGGCGTACCCACCGGTAGCCGGGACCACCGACTAGACCGACGGCCCGTCCGGAAGTAGGCGCCGGACCGGCGGTCTGGCGCACGTCGGCACCGCGCGGTGCCCGGACTCGGGCTCCCAGCGGGGATACGATCAGCGAGTCCGTGTCCGCCGCGTCGCCCCACTGGTCGTGGAGGAACGTCGGCGTGCCACCGACTTCGGAGTCGCCGTAGTTCTCGACGCCCGCCCGCACCCAGCGCGGGTTGCTGACGCAACGGCGCGGGATCGCAGCGGTGATGACGTCGGCCTCGTGGTCGATCTCCGGGCTCGTGCGGCAGTTGATGCCGATCATGCCGATCATGTAGCCGCCGCACTCGTCGATGTCCTCGGGCTCAGGTTCCTCCGGGGTCTGGGCGAGGAAGCTCTGCACGCGGCGGAACGTGCCGTCGTTCCGCTGCCAGCGGAGGATGTCGAGCATCCACGCGTTGTCATCGGTCGCCAGGTGGAAGGTCACGTTCTGCTCGAGCGCCTCGTCGAGGTCGCGAAAGCGGGCGCGGAGGTGGACATGGGTGCGGGTGTGCCGCACGCGCAGCCGGGTGATGTCCTCGTTCGTCGCCTCGGTCGCCACGATCTCGGCATGCGTGCCGCAGGGCGGGGGCTCCGGCGTGAACTGGACGCCGCGCACGTCCTCGCGCGGGTCGGTGGTCGTCCAGCGCTCGGCGTTCGCGGAGGCGGGCAAGGCGACCGCGACGGCGGTCAGGCAGATGAGGGCAACAGCCCGAAGAGTCCGTGGCACGCGCAGATCCTGCATGCCGCGCCACCGTGCCGCAGCCGAACGGCGAGAATCGTGTCGTTCGTCCTGCCCGGACCTTCAGTCCTGCACGGCCTTGGCGACGGTGATGCAGCGCGTGACGTGCTCGCGCTCCTCCTTGTCGAGCGCCCGCCCCGCGCGCCGCGCGTCCTCGAACGCCCAGTGGGCGTCGAGGACCGCCCGCACGACGACCCAGTCCCGGGCACGGGGCTCGTCGAGCGCGGCGCCGTCGACGAGCACGTGGAACCTGCGGCGCAGCTGGTCGCGCACCGAGTCGAACGACCCCGCGGCGCCGAGCTCGTCGAACCGGTTGAGCAGCATCGGCGCGGGCTCGTAGTGCGGGTCGCCGTTGGTCGGCTTCGGGTCGATCGCCACCCAGGCGGGCGCGCCGTCGCGCTCGGCCAGCAGCACGTTCTCGTAGTGCAGGTCGGCGTGGATCACCGCGGTGGCGGGCTCCTGGCAGAGGTCGCGCGCGAGCGAGACGGCCTGGTCGACGAGGCGGCGCGGCACCGGCACCTCCCGCGCGTCGGCCGCCAGGGCCTCGGCCCACCGGGCGACGTACGACGCCTGCTCGCGGAGCTGCGGCATCGGCGGCACGTGCAGGTCGCCGTACAGCCCGGCGACGATCTCGCACGCCTCCTCGTCCCAGTGGTCCGACAGGTCGGTGGTGTCGAGGCGCTCGAGCAGCGTCGCGCGCCGGGACGGGTCCGCCCGGAGCAGGCGTACGGCGCCGCGGCCCTGCCAGCGCCGGAGGGCGAGGTGCTCGTGCTCCGACTCGTCGTCGGGGAGGCCGATCTTGAGCACGGCATCGCCGTCCTCGCCGCGCACCGGCGCGACGAGCGAGCAGAAGCCGTGCCACAGCGGTCCCTCGAACTCCAGGCCCCACTCATCGGCGACCGCCGTCGCGAGCGCGGGCAGCCGGTCGAGCCAGTCGATCCACTCCGGCCCGAGACGGCGTTGGGCGTCGAGCGCCGGCGGGATCGGACCCGGCAGCATCAGCGCAGCTCGTCGACGGTGACGGCGCGGGTGCCGCTCGCAGCGACCAGGAGCAGCAGGTCCTGGTCGGCGACCACGGTGCCGCGCGGCCGCAGCCGCTCGCCGGTCGCGGAGTCCAGCACGACCTGCTCCCCGCCGCTGGAGGTCCGGAAGACCACGACGCCGGAGCCGACCTGCATCTCCAGCCCGTTGACGTCGTCGCGGCGCACGTCGGCCTTCCATCGGTCCTTGCCGGTGCGGAGGTCGACGCCGCGGATCCCGCTGCGGTAGTCGAAGAGCACGGCCACTCCCGTCGACAGGTCGGCCACCTCGTCCCAGAGCACCGACGGCGCCAGGTCGTGGCGTCCCCACTCCCGCTCCAGGCCGTCGATCCGCACCACCCCGATGCCGTCGACGTCCGTCGCGATGATCCGGTCGTCGTCGACCTGGGCGATCGCGGTGGCGATGTCGCCGACCTGCCGGCTCTGCGGGTAGCGGACCAGCCCTCCCCCGAGGTCGCCGACCAGCTCGGTCGTCACCGGCACGGTGGGCTGGTGCCGGCGCGGGCTGCCGGCGGCGATGGTGTCCCCGGTGCGGGCGTCGACGATCGTCCAGCGCCGGCGGTCCGCGTCCTCGAGCACGAACGCCCCGCGTCCCTCGTAGCTGCCGAACACGGTCGGCCGCTCCTCACGCACCCACAGCTGGTCGCCCTCGTCGGTGAACCCCGCCACGAGCTTGGGCCCGGGCTCCCCGAGATCGTCGGTCGTGCGCTGGGCCTCGACGACGACCACCGGCCCGGACGTCGTCGGCACGCAGCCGCCGGCGGTCGTCCAGCGCGCCGCGTCGACCTCGTCGCCGAACCCGCGGGGCGCGTCGACCCGCGGCACGACGACGCGGTCCTCGGCGGGCACGACGACCTCGAGGGGGCGGTCAGGGTCGGCCATCACGGCGACCGAGCCGCAGGTGTCGAGCGCGCTGCCGAGCACGTCGGCGGGACTCCAGAGCAGGTCGTCGAGGTCCTCCGCGACGCCGGCGCCGACGACCGCGTCCGGGGAGGCGGAGCGACCCTCGGGCGCCGGGTCCTGCGTAGCGGAGCCGTCGCCACCCAGGACGAGCACGCCGTACGCCGCCGGCGCGGCCGTCAGCGTGGCGGCGGCACCGAGCAGCGCCCACCACCGCGTGCGCCGTCCGGCCGCGCGACCGGTCACGCCGTACGTCTCACTTCTTCGGCTTGTCCCCGCCGGGGCCGGTGGTGGAGAGCGCGGCGACGAACGCCTCCTGGGGGACCTCGACGCGGCCGACCATCTTCATCCGCTTCTTTCCCTCCTTCTGCTTCTCCAGCAGCTTCCGCTTGCGGGTGATGTCACCGCCGTAGCACTTGGCGAGCACGTCCTTGCGGATCGCGCGGATGTTCTCGCGGGCGATCACGCGGGCTCCGATCGCGGCCTGGATCGGGACTTCGAACTGCTGCCGCGGGATGAGCTCCTTGAGCTTGCCGGCCATCATCACGCCGTAGCCGTAGGCCGCCTCGCGGTGCACGATCGCCGAGAACGCGTCGACGGGCTCGCCCTGGAGCAGGATGTCGACCTTCACCAGGTCGGCCGTCTGCTCGCCGGACCGCTCGTAGTTGAGGGAGGCGTAGCCCTTCGTCTTCGACTTCAGCTGGTCGAAGAAGTCGAACGCGATCTCGCCCATCGGCAGCGTGTAGCGCATCTCGACCCGGTCCTCGGACAGGTAGTCCATGCCCAGGAGGGTGCCGCGCTTCTGCTGGCACAGCTCCATGATCGTGCCGATGTAGTCGGCCGGCGCGAGGATCGTCGCGCTCACGACCGGCTCGCGCACCTCGGCGATCTTGCCGTCGGGATACTCGCTCGGGTTGGTCACCGTGAGCTCGGACCCGTCCTCCATGACCACCTCGTAGACCACGTTGGGCGCGGTCGAGATCAGGTCGAGGTTGAACTCGCGCTCGAGCCGCTCGCGGGTGATCTCCATGTGGAGCAGCCCGAGGAAGCCGCAGCGGAAGCCGAAGCCCAGCGCTCCCGAGGTCTCCGGCTCGTAGGTCAGCGAGGCGTCGTTGAGCTGGAGCTTCTCGAGCGCGTCACGGAGCTCGGGGTACTGGTCGCCGTCGATCGGGTAGAGCCCGGCGTAGACCATCGGGTTGGGGTGGGCGTAGCCGCCGAGCGGCTCGCTCGCGCCGTGGTGCTGGCTGGTGACGGTGTCACCGACCCGCGACTGGCGGACGTCCTTCACGCCGGTGATCAGGTAGCCCGTCTCGCCGACACCGAGCTCGCCGGCCTTGACCGGCTCAGGGCTGATGACGCCGACCTCGAGCATCTCGTGCACCGCGCCGGTCGACATCATCTTGATGCGGTCGCGGTGGGTCAGCTTGCCGTCGACGACCCGGACGTAGGTCACCACGCCGCGGTAGGTGTCGTAGACGGAGTCGAAGATCAGCGCGCGGGCGGGCGCGTCCGCGTCGCCGACGGGTGGCGGCGTCTGCTTGACGATCTCGTTGAGCAGCGCCTCGACCCCCACGCCGGTCTTCGCCGAGGTGAGCAGCACGTCCTCGGGCTCGCAGCCGACGAGGTTGGCCAGCTCGAGGGCGTACTTGTCGACGTTGGCGGACGGCAGGTCGATCTTGTTGAGCACCGGGATGATGTGCAGGTCGGCACCCATCGCCAGGTAGAGGTTGGCGAGCGTCTGCGCCTCGATGCCCTGTGCCGCGTCGACCAGGAGGATCGCGGCCTCGCACGCCTGGAGGCTCCGGGACACCTCGTAGGTGAAGTCCACGTGGCCCGGGGTGTCGATCATGTTGAGCACGTAGGTGCCCGGCTCGGCGCCCTCGGCGTTGCCGTCGGCGACCGTCCACGGCATCCGCACGGCCTGGCTCTTGATCGTGATGCCGCGCTCGCGCTCGATGTCCATCCGGTCGAGGTACTGCGCCTTCGCGTCGCGCTCGCTCAGCACCCCGGTCAGCTGGAGCATCCGGTCGGCGAGCGTCGACTTGCCGTGGTCGATGTGCGCGATGATGCAGAAGTTGCGGATGATCGCGGGGTCGGTGTGGCCCGGCTTCGGGGCACTGGCGGCAGTCGGCGGCATGATCCGCCCATTCTTCCAAAGGGCCGCCTGCTCCGGTGAATCCTGATCACCGATAGCAGTCGAACAGCTCCCGGCCGATCCGGGCCAGCTCCGCGCGCACCGCGTCCGGACCGGTCACCTCGATCATCGCGCCCCACCCGGCGAGCTGCTCCGCGACCGAGCGGGCCGTGTGCGCTGCGACCGACACGGTGATCCGCTCGAGATCGTCGTCCTCGACGATCTCGAGGTAGGTGCCGAAGTGGTCGCGGAGCACCCACAGGTGGCGGCGCGCCACCCGTAGCGTCGCGCGCACCAGCGAGCGCCGGCCCTCGACGAACGCGACGACGCGCTGCCACTCCCGAGCGAGGTCGAACGTCTCCGGCCGGTCGGCCGGCTCGGCGGTCACCTCGGCCGCCCGCACCCGGTCGACCCGGTAGGTGCGGGTCTCCTCCTCCCCCGCCCGGGTCGCGAGCAGGTACCAGACGCCGTCCTTGGCGACGAGGCCCAGCGGGTCCAGCAGGCGGGTGCTGCGCTCTCCCTCGCGCCGCGCGTAGTCGACGCGGACCCGCCGGCGGTCGACGATCGCGCGTTGCAGGACGTCGACGTACGGCGGCCGCTCGGCGCCGATCTCGCCCCAGCCCGTGTCGTCGAGCCGGACGGCGGCCGCAGCAGCCTCGGCGTCCGCACGGAACGGCCCGGGCAGCGCGCGCAACAGCTTGCGCAGGGCCGACGCGGTCTCGGGCGAGCCCCCGGCGGCGGGTCCCAGCATCGTGAACAGCGCCTGCGCCTCGGCGGCGTTGAGGCCGCTCAGGTCCGTGCGGGCGCCGCCGACGAGGGACCAGCCGCCGCCGCGACCGGGCTGGGGGTAGACCGGGACGCCCGCCATCGACAGCGCCTCGAGATCCCGCCGCGCGGTCGCGACCGACACCTCGAGCTCCCGCGCCAGCTCCGCCGCCGTCACCCGCCCCCGCGCCTGGAGGAGCAGCAAGGTCGCGATCATCCGGTCCGCGCGCATGCCGTCAGTCTGGCCCAACAAAGTGCTCATTCCCTGAGCACTTTCGCTGGAAGACTCGAGTCATCGACCCGACCGGCACCGCCCACCACCGCCCCAGGAGGCAGTCATGTTCCGTGGATTCACCACCATCAACTACTTCGTCGACGACGTCCGCGCCGCCACGGCCTGGTACCGGCGCCTGCTCGACGTCGAGCCCTACTTCGTGCGGCCGAGTGCCGAGGAGCCGATGTACGTCGAGTTCCGCATCGGTGACAGCCAGGACGAGCTGGGCCTGCTCGACAGCCGGTTCCGCCCCGACGGCTACTCCGACGCGACCCACGCCGGCGCGGTCATGCACTGGCACGTCGACGACGTACGGGCCGCCTACGACCGGCTGCTCTCCCTCGGCGCGACGGGCCTCGCGGAGCCGCGGGACCTGGAGGCGCCCGGATGGGTGATCGCGACCGTCGCCGACCCGTTCGGCAACGTGATCGGCCTGATGCAGAGCCCGCACTACCTCGAGCAGCTCGGCGCCTGAGCGAGGATGGGGCGGTGACCGCCGCCGTCCCGCACCCGTCGACCCTGCCCCACGGCCGCACCGCCCGCCGCCTGGAGTGGGTCCACCTGCCGCCGCACGTCCGGGCAGAGGTCGAGCGCCGCCTCGGCTCCCCGGTGGCCGAGGCGGAGTCACGGACGACGGGCTTCACCCCCGGCTTCGCCTCCGTGCTCACCTGCGAGGACGGCGGTCGTCACTTCGTTAAGGCCGCGTCGGTCAAGGCGCAGCGGATGTTCGCGGAGGCCTATCGGGAGGAGGCCCGCAAGCTGCGGGCACTGCCGCCCGAGACGCCGGCTCCCGCGCTGCGGTGGCTGCACGACGCCGACGACTGGGTCGTGCTCGGCTTCGAGTACGTCGAGGGCCGGCACCCGCAGCGGCCGTGGGTCTCCGACGAGCTCGCCGCCGCTTCGACGATGGCGCTCGACGTGGCGCGGGTCCTCACCCCGTCGCCGATCGAGGTCGAGACCGCTGCCGAGGCGTTCGCGGAGTGGCCCGCGATGTGGGACCGGGTCGGCACCCCGCGCGCCACGGAGCTGCGCGCCCTCGCCGAGCAGTACGTCGACGTCGTCGCCGGCGACACCCTGGTGCACTGCGACATCCGGGACGACAACCTGCTCCTGCGACCGGACGGCTCGGTCGTGCTGTGCGACTGGAACTGGCCGGTGATCGGGGCCGACTGGCTCGACTCGTTCTTCCTGCTGATCGGCCCGCGGGGCGACGGGCTCGACGTGGAGGCGCACATCGCGGCACACCCGTTGCTCAGCAAGGTGCCGCCCGAGTCGCTGGACGTCGCGATGGCACTCGTCCTCGGCTACTTCTGGGCCTGCTCGGAGCAACCCGTGCCCGCGACGTCGCCGTACCTGCGGCTGGCGCAGGCGTGGCAGCGCGACGTGCTGCGGGACTGGTTGTTCGAGCGCCGCGGCTGGCGGTGATCCTCAGCTGCCGAGCAGCTCGGGGTCGATGACGACGCGCTGCCGGTCCTCGGCGTCCACCCAGACGTCGATCACCGCGTCGGGCTGGATCCGCGGGATGGCGAGGTTGGGCACCGACTCGGAGCAGAAGACGCGATACGGCTCCCCCACCTCGGGCAGGACCTCGAGCTCGAAGCCCACCCGGGTCCGGAGCTCGTTCGCGCCCTCGGTGCGCACGCTGACGATCCGCGCTCGGTGCATCGTGCCCGCGTCGAGCACCCGGTCGCGCTCCTCGCGACGGGCGCGCGCCCGTCGTACGGCCAGGACGACGACGACGAGCGCCAGGGCCGCGATCAGGCCGAAGATCGAGCCGCCGCGCACGTCGGGGTCGTCGGACATGACGCCCATGGCGACCACGGCGAAGACAGCGATGGAGCCCACGCCGATGAGAAGCATCACCAGCAGATTGGGCGGCTTGGGGGCGGAGCCGGTATCCACGGCCGGAATGTGGCACATCCGGCCCGTCGCCGGAAGGCGTTCAGCCGATTTGGGGCTGATCTGTCACCGCTGTTAGCCTTGTCCGTCGCGTCAGCAGTGCGTTTCCGCCTGCGCCGACGCACTCCGGACCAGACCAGATCACTACCACCCAGAGGCGTACACACAGTGGCGAACATCAAGAGCCAGATCAAGCGGAACAAGCAGAACGAGAAGCGGCACGAGCGCAACAAGGCCGTCAAGACGGGCCTGAAGTCCGCCGTCCGCAAGTTCCGCGAGGCCGCCGAGGCCGGCGACAAGGAGAAGGCAATCGAGCTGGGCCGCGAGGCCAACCGCAAGCTCGACAAGGCCGCCTCCAAGGGCGTCATCCACAAGAACCAGGCCGCGAACCGCAAGTCCGCGATCTCCAAGAAGGCCGCGTCTCTCTGACGACTTCCTGACTCCGGTCCGGAGTCCCGCCGAGTCGGCTCGTCCTCACGCCTCCCGCGTGACAGCGAGCCGGCTCGCTGCATTTTTCGCGTGACGACGAGCCGGCTCGGCGTCAGCGGGCGTCGCGGAACGCGGCGAGGGTGAGGACCAGGCGCTCCATCGTGTAGGCCGGGTCGCTCGCGGCCCCCTTGAGGTCGGCGTCGGCCTGCGCCACGGAGCGCACGGCGCGCCCGATGCCCTGCTCGGACCACCCGCGGGCCTGGGTGTTGAGCTTCTTCACCCGGAACGGGGGCAGCTTGGAGTCGCGGTTGCCGCCGATGTGGTTGGCCAGCGACCGCACCTGCCCGGCGATGGCCGACAGGATGTAGACCTCCGACGTGCCGGCCTCGAGTGCCCAGCGCAGCTCGCGCAGCGCCTGCTCGCGCTGGCCGGCGAGGATCGCGTCGGCGATCTCGTAGTTCTTCACCTCGGCGCGCCCGCCGAAGTAGCGCCGCACCTTCTCCTCGTCGATCCGGGCGCCGGGGAAGTCGTTGACGAGCTGGTCGACGGCGGCGGTCAGCGAGCGCAGGTCCTCGCCGACGGCGGCGACGAGCACCTCGGCCGCGGGCTGGTCGAGCCGCGCGCCGAGCCGCCGGGCCTCGCTCGTCGCGAACCCGGGCATCTCCCACGGCTTGACCTCGCCGGTCTTGACCTCGGTGACGGCGCCGATCTTGCGCAGCTTGGCCAGCACGCCGCTCCCCTTGGCGCCGCCGGAGTGGACGAGCACGAGCGCGACCTCGTCGGCCGGCGCCGCGGCGTAGTCGAGGATGCCGGCGACCGACTCGTCGGGCAGGTCCTCCAGCGCTCGTACGACGACGCAGCGCACGGCGGAGAACAGCGACGGCGCCGACAGCTCGCCGAGCGTGGCCAGGGTCAGCTCGGACGCGGCGGCCTCGGAGAACTCGGCCTCCGGGTCGTGGCCGCGGACGGTCGCGCGCACGTCGTCGACCGCCCGCGCGGCGAGGAACTCCTCCTTGCCGGTGACCAGCGTGACCCGGCCCAGCACGTCGCTCGCCTGCATGGTTCACACCTTCCCATAGGGGTCCGACGCGCTCGGCCGGTGGTTGAGGTGCGAGGAGCGCTAGCGACGAGCCTCGAAACCTCCGGCTCCTACAGCGCCGCCATCACGTGCTTGATGCGCGTGTAGTCCTCGAGGCCGTACATCGACAGGTCCTTGCCGTGACCGGAGGACTTGAAGCCGCCGTGCGGCATCTCGGCCACGAGCGGGATGTGGGTGTTGATCCAGACGCAGCCGAAGTCGAGGCCGGCGCTGGCGTTGAGCGCCTTGGACACGTCGCGGGTCCACACCGAGGACGCGAGGCCGTACTCGACCCCGTTGGCGAGCGCGATCGGGTCGTCGTCGTCGCCGAACTCCTGGATCGTGATGACCGGGCCGAAGATCTCCTGCTGGCTCAGGACGTCGTCCTGCCGCAGCCCGGAGACGACCGTCGGCGCGACGTAGAAGCCGCGGTCGCCCTGGCGCGCTCCCCCGGTGACGACCTCCCCGTGGTCGGGCACCTGGCCGAGCATCCCCAGCACGCGGTCGAGCTGGTTGGCGTTGTTGACCGGCGGCACCCACGCGTCCTCGTCGCCGGCGTCGCGTCCGTAGGTGGTGATCGCCCCCGCGGCCTGCTCCGAGAGTGCCGCCGCCAGGTCCTTCGCGATCGACCGGTGCGCGAGGACCCGGGTCGCGGCGGTGCAGTCCTGGCCGGCGTTGAAGAACCCGGCGACGGCGATGCCCTCCGCCGCGGCGGCCAGGTCCGCGTCGCCGTACACGACGACCGGCGCCTTGCCGCCGAGCTCGAGGTGCGACCGCTTGAGGTTCTCGCCCGCGCTGACGGCGACCTTCCGGCCGGCCGCGACGGAACCGGTGATCGACACCATCTCGGGGGTCCGGTGGCCGACGACCGCGGCGCCGGTCTCCCGGTCGCCGCAGACGACGTTGAGCACGCCGGCCGGGAAGTGGTGGGAGGCCATCTCGGCCATCATCACGGTCGTGACCGGCGTCGTGTCGGACGGCTTGATCACCACCGTGTTGCCGGCGGCGATCGCCGGGACGAACTTCCAGATCGCCATCATCATCGGGTAGTTCCACGGCGTGACCTGACCGATGACGCCGACGGGCTCGCGGCGGATCCACGAGGTGTGGCCCTCCATGTACTCCCCTGCTGAGCGTCCCTCGAGCACCCGCGCGGCGCCGGCGAAGAACCGGATCTGGTCGACCATCGGCGGGATCTCCTCCGCCTTGGTCACATGGTCGGGCTTGCCCGTGTTGCGGCCCTCGGCAGCGACCAGCTCGTCGGCGCGCTTCTCGACCTCGTCGGCGAACGCGAGGATCGCCTTCTGGCGGTCCGACGGCGTGGTGCGCTTCCAGTCCTTGAAGGCCGCGTCGGCGGCGGCATACGCCTTGTCGACGTCACCGGGGCCGGAGTTGGGCGCCGTGCCGTAGGCCTCGCCGGTCGTCGGGTCGACGAGCGGCATGGTGCCGCCGTCGGCCGCGTCGACGAGCTCTCCGCCGATGAAGTTCTGCACGGTGGTCATGTGGTGTGCCTTCCTGGTGTGGTCGGTCGGTGCGGTGCGCCGGGTCAGCGCAGGGCGTCGGTGTCCCCCGACAATCGTTGCGCGAGCCAGATGGGGACGACCGAGAGGATGATCAGCATCACGGCCACCACGTTGACGACCGGCGCCTGGATCGGCCGGAACATGTTCTCCAGGATCCAGATCGGCAGGGTCTTCGCCCCTCCGCCCGCGGTGAACGTGGTCACGATGATCTCGTCGAAGCTGAGGGCGAACGCGAGCAGCCCGCCGGCCAGCAGGGCCGAGCGCAGCTGCGGGAACGTCACCAGCCGGAACGTCATGAACACGCCGGCACCGAGGTCGGCCGACGCCTCCTCGAGGTTGCCTCCCATCCGGCGCAGCCGGGCCTGGACGTTGTTGAACACCGTCACGATGCAGAAGGTCGCATGCGCGACGACGATCGTCCAGAGGGAGAGGTCCACGCCGAGGATCGCCCGGAATCCGTTGGCCAGCGCGATACCGGTCACGACGCCGGGCAGCGCGATCGGCAGGATGACCAGCAGGTTCACGCTGGACCGCCCGAAGAACGAGTAGCGGGACAGGGCGACGCCGAGCAGGGTGCCGAGCACCAGCGCGATCAGCGTCGCCAGCAGCGCGACCTGGACCGAGGTCCACACCGCCTCCCTGACGCCGGCGCTGTCGGCCGCCTTGCCCCACCACTCGACGGTGAGGTCCGTCGGCGGCCACGTCATCGCCTGGTTGGCGTTGAACGAGTTGGCGACCACCACCAGGAGCGGCACGTACATGACGAGCAGCACCAGGCCGGTCGCCACCGCCAGCAGCCGGCGCGTCGTCGTGCTGAACGTCATCGCAGTCCTCCCGTGCTCACAGGTTCTCCAGGGCGCCGGTACGGCGCACGATCGCCAGGTAGACGAGCATGATCACGATCGGCACCAGCGCGATGGTCGCGGCGAGCGGCAGGTTGTTGGCCGCCCCGGCGTTGACGTAGACCAGGTTGCCGAGCATCTGGTTGGCCCCACCGACGATGTTGACGGTGATGTAGTCGCCGAGCGTGAGCGAGAAGCTGAAGATCGTGCCGGCGATGATCGCGGGCAGCAGCAACGGCAGCACGATCGTGCGTACGGCGCGGCCGTTGCTCGCGCCCAGGTCGCCGGCCGCCTCGAGGAGGGAGTTCGGCACCCGCTCCAGCCCGGCGTAGATCGGCAGGATCACGTAGGGCAGCCAGATGTAGGCCTGCGTCATGATCACCGCGGGGAGGCCGTAGCCGGGAGACTCGATGCCGAGCACGCCACCCGCCCACTCGACCAGACCGCCCTCGGAGAGCACGGCACGCCAGGCGAACGCCTTCACCAGGTAGCTGGCCCACAGCGGGGTGAGCACGGCGACCACGAGCCACCGTCGCGCACGGGGCGAGGCCATCTTGGCCATGTAGAACGCGATCGGCAGCGCGATCGCGACGTCGATCACCGTCACCGCGGCCGCGACCCCGACGGTGCGCAGCGTGACGTTGCGGTAGACCTCGTTCTCGAACAGGGTCCGGAAGTTGTCCAGGCTCCAGGTGCTCTTGTCGATCTCACCCGACAGGCTGTCGGTCGACCAGAACGCGGTCACGAGCAGCGCCGCCAGCGCCACGACGTAGACCAGGAGCAGCCACGCCAGCGGCGTGGCCAGCAGCAGGGTCAGCCGGACCGCCGGCCAGCGGTGCAGGAGCCGGGATACCGGCCGGCGGTCCGACCTCTCCATCAGCCCTTGATCTCCGTCCAGGCCTCGGTCCACTGGGCGTAGTCGGTGCACTCGACGTCGGTGCGGCCGTCCAGGCACTCCTTGATCGGCGTGCGCCAGTACCAGAGCTTGTCGGAGAACTCCTCGTCACCGGCGTTGAAGAGCTTGCAGTGCTCCTCGGCCTCCGGGCTCACCTGGCACGCCTCGTCGCTGTTCGGCGCCTCGCCGAAGTACATCGTCGCCGCGGCGTTGCCCTCCGGGCTGATGATGTAGTCCATCCACTTGTAGGCGCAGTTGGGGTGCTCCGCCTGCGAAGACAGCATCCAGGTGTCGTTCCACGCGGTCGCGCCCTCGTCGGGGAGGATCGCCTCGACGTCCTTGTTCTTGATGTTGTTGACGATCACCTGCCAGGTCGTGCCGACGACGGAGTCGCCGGTCTCGAAGGCGGAGATCTCCTTGAGGTAGTCCGACCAGTACTCGCCGATGTACTCGCGCTGGGTCTTGAGCACCTCGACCGCGGCGGCGAGCTGGTCCTCGTCGAGCGCGTACGGGTTCTCGATGCCCAGGTCGGGCTGGGTGTTCATCAGGTAGAGCGCCGCGTCGGCGATGTAGATCGGCGAGTCGTAGGCGGTGACCTTGCCCTTCACGCCCTCCATCTCGGCCGGGTCGAACACCGCGCTCCACGACGTGGGCGGGGTGTCGTAGGCGGACTTGTTGTACATGAGCAGGTTGGCGCCGTACCCGTGCGGGACGCCGTAGTTCTCACCGTCGACGGTATTCCACTCGGTGTCCTTGAGGAAGTCGTAGACGTTCTCGTAGTTGGGCACCAGGTCGGTGTTGATGGCCTGCGCCTCGTCGGAGGCGATCAGCCGCAGCGACAGGTCGCCGGAGGCGGCGATGACGTCGTAGTCGCCGGACTTGGCGAGGTTGAGCGCCTCGTCGGACGTGCCGTAGACCTTGCTCGTCACCTCGCAGCCGGTCTCCTCCTCGAACGGGGTGACCCAGTCGACGTTGGGGTCGTTGCTGCCGTCCTCGACGTAGCCCGGCCAGGCGAGGATCGAGACCTCGCCCTCGAGCTCGCCGAGCTCCTCGACGGCCTCGGTCGATCCGTCGCCCTCGTCGTCGCCACAGCCGGCGGCGAGCGCGAGGACGGACAGGACCGCGAGGCAGGCCACCGGTCCACGCCCGAGTCTCTTGATGCGATTCATTGGGTGTCTCCTGACTTCTCGGTGTCCCCCGCCAGCGCGACCACGTCGGCACGGGCGAAGCGGACGGTGACCTCGTCACCACGGTGTTCGGGGGCAGGGAGCGATCCCGAACTCTGCTCGAGGACGACCACAGGGGTGCCGTCCTCGAGCCGCACATGGACCCGGTTGGCCGAGCCGAGGTAGATGACCTCGACCACCTTCGCGCGCAGCACCAGGTCGCCGGTCCCGTTCGACGTCGCGTCCGCGGGCCCGAGCGAGAGCCGCTCCGGGCGGATCGCGTGCGACCCGGACACCCCGAGGACGCGCTGCGACGTCGCGTCGTCGAACAGGTTGGTGGTGCCCACGAAGGAGGCGACGTACGGCGAGACCGGGTCCTCGTAGATCGCCCGCGGCGTGCCCAGCTGGACGATGCGGCCCTCGTTGAACACCGCGATCCGGTCGCTGAGGGTCAGCGCCTCCTCCTGGTCATGGGTCACGAAGACGAACGTGATGCCGAGCTGGCGCTGGAGCTGCTTGAGCTCGACCTGCATCTGCTCGCGGAGCTTGAGGTCGAGCGCGCCCAGCGGCTCGTCGAGGAGCAGCACCTTCGGCTTCACCACGATCGCGCGCGCCAGGGCGATCCGCTGCCGCTGCCCGCCGGAGAGCTGGGTCGGCCGGCGGTCGCCGACGTCGGGCAGCCGGACCATCGCCAGCGCCTCGAGGGCCCGCTCGCGACGCTCCCGGCGGGCGACCCCGCGCACGCGCAGCCCGTAGGCCACGTTGTCGAGCACCGACATGTGCGGGAAGAGGGCGTAGTCCTGGAAGACGGTGTTGACGTCGCGCTCGAACGGCGCGGCCCCGGTGACGTCCGTGCCCGACAGCCGGATCGTCCCGCCCGTGGGGCGCTCGAACCCGGCGATCAGCCGGAGGACGGTGGTCTTGCCCGAGCCGGACGGGCCGAGCATCGAGAAGAACTCGCCGTCGGCGATCTCGAGGTCGACGCCGTCGACGGCGCGCACGTCACCGAAGTGCTTGGTCACGCCGCTCAGGGCGATGGCCGGCTCCATGGGCCGAAAACATATGAGACCAGATTATTGTATGTCTAGAGGGAAGAGGTTACGTTTTCGTTCCGGATCCGGCGGCGCCGCTGGAGGGAGGGGGCACCACGTGGCGGACACCGAGACGGGCGCGCGCGCCCGGTCCTCGCGGCGCATCAGGCACGGCTCGCGGACGCGGTCGGCCATCTTCGCGCCGCTGGAGGACGTGGGCCGCGCGGTCCGGATCGAGCAGCGGTTGGCGAGCGCGATCCGCTCCGGCCTGCTGCAGGACGGCGAGCGACTTCCCAGCGAGCCGGAGCTGGCCTCGATGATGGGGGTCGCGACCGTCACCGCTCGCGAGGCGCTCGTCGCGCTGCGCGCGCAGGGCCTGGTGACGACGGTCCGCGGCCGCAACGGCGGCAGCTACGTGAACCGGCCCAAGAGCGCTGACGACGACGTGGCGACCCGGCTCGCCGCCATGTCCCGGGTCGAGCTGCACGACCGGGCTGCCGTCCAGCTGGTGCTGCTGACGGGGTGCGCCGAGGTCGCCGCCGACCGGGCCGACCCCGACGACGTCGACCTGCTGTCCGAGCTCGTGCCCGCCGCCGACGAGGAGGACACGACCGTGTGGCGTCACGCCGAGGCCGAGTTCTTCCTCTCGCTGGCGGCGCTCACCCAGTCGGCGCGGCTCACCCGCGAGATGGTGCGCCTGGAGTCCGACTTCGGGCACCTCGCGCGTCACCCGCTCGGGTCGCCCGAGGTCCGCGCGCACTCCCGTCAATGCCTCCTCGCCCTGCTCGACGCGCTGCGCGCGCACGACGGCGAGGCAGCGCGGGCAGCAGTCCGGGCCCACGCCGGTCGCACGCTCGACGAGCTCTCCGTGCTCCAGGCGGCGGCGCGATGAGGCGCCCCCGGCCGGCACACCCGGCGACCGCCCCTCGGCCCTGCTCCTTGACATCACGCGAGGCCGGACAGTTTCGTAGTGCAACAAGTTTCGCGAAGAGGTGAGCGACATGCCCACGACCGTCCTCCAGAACCAGGCCCTCGGGCCGTGCGCCGATGTCGTCGCGTCCTACTTCGCCGGGCTCCGTGACCACCTCCAGGGCATCCGGGAGTGCGTCGTCGAGGTCGCCGGGCGCAACGGCCTGGTGACCGCAGACCTGGTCGTCGACGCCGTGGAGGCGCCGACCAAGACGATGCTCGCGGAGAAGCCGCTGCTCGGCGGCGGCTTCGTCGCCACGCCGGGGTTCCTCTCCGACCACCACCTCTACCTCGCGTGGTGGCAGGGCGACAACCGCCAGCTCCTCGCCCAGTCCGGGCCGTGGGAGGAGGCGCCCGTCGACTACACCCGGCAGGAGTGGTACCGCGCCCCCGCCGCCAGCGGTGAGCCGCACATCGCGGGTCCGTACGTCGACTACGTGTGCTGCGACGAGTACGTGCTCACCGCGACGATGCCGGTCGTGGTCGGCGGCGAGCTCGCCGGTGTGGTCGGGGCCGACACGCTGCTCGAGGTGTTCGAGTCGCTGATGCTGCCGACCCTCGAGGAGGCCGGCGGCACCCTCATCAACCACCACGACCGGGTGGTCGTGTCCGCCGACCCGCGCCGCCCCGCAGGGCGACTCGTCGAGCGCAGCTCGTACGCCGCCGGCGTCCCCTGCGCGGGGACCCCGTTCACGGTCGTCGCGTAGGAGAGGTCCTCAGCGGCTCACCAGCTCCGGTCCGTCGGGACCGGCCACGACCGCGAGGTCGCCGTCGGTGTCCGTGCGCCCGACGACCGCACCGGCCGTTGTGAGCCGGCCGAGCAGACCGGGATCCGGGTGGCCGTAGTCGTTGTCGGCTCCCACGGAGACGACCGCCAGCTCGGCGTCGAGGGAGAGCAGCCAGTCGTCGTCCTGGTAGGCGCTGCCGTGGTGGGGCACCTTCAGCACGTCGACGTCGAGCTCGGGCAGCGCAGCGGCCAGGCGCGCCTGGCCGGGTGGCTCGACGTCTCCGGTGAGCAGGATGCGGACCCCCTGGGACTCGGCGAGCACCACGACGCTCGCGTCGTTGGCCGAGCTGCCGTCGCCGGCCCCCGGCACGGGCCGCGGCAGGTCGGGCCACAGCACCTGGAGGACGAGGTCGCCGTACCTCCTCGTGCTGGCGTACGGCGCCGCCGCGAGCGGGACGCCGGCCGCCCGCGCGGCACTCTCGACGTCGTCGACGTTCGCCGGCGGGTCGAGGACCGGGCTCGCCTCGATCGTCCCGACCCGACGGCCGCCGAGCACGCCCCGGAGCCCGCCGACGTGGTCGGCGTGGAAGTGGGTGAGCAGCACCAGCGGCACCTCGCTGACGCCGAGCGCGTCGAGACACCGGTCGACCGCCGCCGGGTCGGGTCCGGCGTCGACCACCACGGCGGTGCCCTCCCCCGCGCTGAGCACGAGCGCGTCGCCCTGCCCGACATCACAGGCGACCAGCAGCCAACCGTCCGGCGGCCAGCCGGACCAGTTCGTCGCGACCCGGCCCGGCACCCCGAGCACCACCACGAGCAGGACGACCGCCAGGCCCGCTCCGAGCCAGCGGCGGCGCAGCAACCCGGGGAGCGCGACCGCGACGGCCAGGCACAGGCAGGTCAGGAGCGCGAGCGCACCGGCGCCCGCGCCCCAACCGATCGAGGCGCCGGGAAGATCGGCGCCGTGCCGCGCGACGAGCACGAGCCAGGCGACGCACCAGCCGGCCGCCGTGCCCAGCAGCGTGCCGGCCCACGGCCACACGAGCCCGACCAGGCCCGCCGCGAGCCCGAGCACCGTCGCAGGACCCACGGCCGGTGCGACGAGCAGGTTGGCCGCGACCGCCACCAGGCTGACCTCTCCCGAGAGCGCGGCGACCAGCGGCGTGCACGCGAGCTGGGCGGCCACAGGTACCGCGATCGCCTCGGCAAGGGGTCGCGAGAGCCGCGGCGACATCGCGCGGACCAGAGCCGGCGCGAGCAGCACGATGCCGCCCGTCGCCAGGACCGACAGCGCGAACCCGGGAGAGACGGCGAGTGCCGGCTGCACGAGCAGCAGGCAGATGACGGCGGCGCCGAGTGCGCGCAGCCCGCGCCGCCTGCCGTCGCGCCCGAGCGCGAAGAGGCCGACCACGCCCATCGCCGCCGCGCGCACCACGCTCGGCTCGGTGCGCGCGAGAAGCACGAAGCCCGCGATCCCTAGCAGACCGATCACCACCAGCCAGCGCCGCCGCGCGCCGAGCCAGCGGGCGACCAGCAGGACGAAGCCGACGACGAGGGTCAGGTTCGTGCCCGAGACCGCGGTCAGGTGGGTCAGTCCGGTCGTGCGGAAGTCGGCCTCGACCTCCTCGGGCAGTGCGGCGTCGTCACCGTCGACGAGCGCGGGCACCAGCCCGGCCTCGGCCGGAGGCCGGTGGTCCACGGCGTCGCGGATCGACGCCCGCACGGCGCCCGACGCGCGCCACCACACGTCGGGCCCACGGGTCCGCACCGGCGCCCGCGCACCCGTCACCAGCGCGGCCACGTCGGGGTCGTCGGCCGGCGCCAGCCGGCCCGCGGTCCGGACCCGCTCCCCCAACGCCGCCGTCGACCACTCGCTACCGCCGAGGAGGACGAGCGTGCCGCCGACCTCGTAGGACGCGCCACGGGCGGACGCCGCGTGCACCTTCAGGCGCAGCACCACCTGGTCGCCCCACGGTCCCGCGACGGGCCGCGGGTCGGACACCACCGTCGCCTCGACCTCGGCCCAGGCGCGCTCCTCCGCCCAGGCGCGCAGAGGGCTCGCCTCGACGCTTCCGTGGCGAAGGCCGACGCTTCCCGCGACGGCGGCCGCGGCCAGCAGCGCACCGGTCAGCAGCAGCCACCGCTCCCGCGCGGCCGCCGTGGCCGATCGCCGCACCGCCGAGCCGGAGACCGCCGCCACCGCGAGCAGGGCGACCGCGAGCCACCCCGCGGCGGGCCCGGTGCGGTAGGCGAGGAGCCCTCCCGCCCACGCGGCCGCAGCGAGCACCGGCAGCCGAGCGTCGTGGCGCGTGCCCTCGCGGTCGCCATCGGTCACGCCCTCACACCGTGACGTAGGGGCTCAGCTGGGCGAGGGTCGCCTCGCCGATGCCGTCGACCTCGAGCAGCTCGTCGACGGCGGTGAAGCCACCGTGCTGCTCGCGCCAGGCGACGATCGCCGCCGCGGTCACCGGGCCGACCTCGGGGAGGGTCTCGAGCTCGGCCTCGGTCGCGAGGTTGAGGTTGACGAGCGTGGCGGGAGCACCGCTCGGCGCTCCCGGGGTGACGGGCGCGACGGGGGCGGTCGCAACCGGCAGGCCGACCACGACCTGCTCGCCGTCGACCAGGACCCGGGCCAGGTTGAGGCCGCTGAGGTCCACGCCGGCGCGCGCCCCGCCCGCGGCCTCGAGCGCGTCGACCACCCGCGCGCCGGCGTCGAGCACGACGATCCCCGGCCGCCGCACCTTGCCGGTCACGTCCACCGTGACCTCCCCGGCCGGAGCCGCGGCGCCACCCGTCTCTCCCCCGTCGTCCGAGGTCGGGGCGGAGGGGGACAGCCCGGCGACGAGCGGCGAGGTGCCTGCCACCGGCTGCGCCGCGATCGGCTCGGCCCGCTGCTGGACCACCCACCAGGCGGCGAGCGCGATGCCGAGCGCCGCCAGCACCGCGACCACCGCGACGTGCGCAGCGCCGAGCCGAGGCACCTGCGCGGCCGTCAGCCGAGCCCGTGGCCTGCGCGACGCGTGCCGGCCGGGGCGCGGGAGCACGACCGGGGCGGCGGTCGCGGGAGCCGGCGCGGGCGTTGGAGCCGGGACCTGGGGCGCTCGGTCGGCCGGCGTGACCGGCACGCTGACCCGCGTGTGGTCGGCCCACCACTCGTCGGCGGCATCGGTCGCGTCGGTCGCCGTGGTGCTCGCCGACCTCGCCGGCCCTCGCGAGGGGGAAGCCGACGGCGGCGAGCCGCCAAGGTCCGCCGTCAGCTGGGCGAGCCGCCGGGCAGCGGCCTCGGACCACGCGGCGTCAGGAGTCCGTCGGGAGCGCATGCGACGACGCTAGGAAGCACGGGCGACCTCCGCACCCGGAGTGGCGCCGGCCTGTGGACAACTCGGTCGTCCGGGCCTGGCTGTGCACGGCTACCGGCCCGCCGGCCTCGGTGCCGGGAACCGGCCGCTGAGGGCCAGTCCTCAGGCCCGCGGCGCCACGCAGATCGCCAGCATCCCCGGCCCCACGTGCGCCCCCAGCACGGCGCCGAGCTCGGTGCACCGCACCTCGCGTCCGCCGAGCTGGTCGGCCAGCTGCTCGCCGATCCGGGCGCACAGCTCCTCGGCGCGCTCGCCCGACGCCAGGTGCGCGACCGCGAGGTCGACCTGCTGGTCGCCCGCGCGCTCGACGGCGAGCTCCTCGAGCCGGGCGATCGCCTTGGTCGAGGTGCGCACCTTCTCGAGCGGCTTGATCACGCCGTCGACGATCGTCAGCAGCGGCTTGACCGCGAGCGCGCCGCCGAACAGGGCGCCGATGCCGCTGACCCGACCGCCGCGGCGCAGGTACTCGAGGGTGTCGACGTAGAACAACGAGGACGCCGACACCGCGCGCGTGCGGGCGGCCTCGGCGGCGTCCAGCCGGCTCCCCCCGGCGGCGAGGACCGCCGCGGCGGACTCGACGGCGTACCCGGTCGCCACCCCGACCTGGCGGGTGTCGACGCACGTGACCGGAACCGGGGCGGTGCGGGCGGCCAGGTGCGCGGACTCGAACGTGCCGCTCACCCGGCTCGAGAGGTGCACCGACAGGATCTCGGTCGCGCCCTCGTCGGCGAGCCGCTGGTAGAGCTCGGAGAACACCAGCGGCGCCGGCCGCGACGTGCTCACGGCGCGCTTCTCGCGCAGGGCCGCCGCGATCCGGTCGGGCGTGGCCTCGGCCGTGCCCTCGTCGTACGACGAGTCGTCGACGACCACCTGGAGCGGGACGACCTCGACCCCCAGCTCCTTGACCGTGTCAGGAGGCAGGCTGGCCGTCGAGTCGGTGACGAGCGCCGTGGTCACAGACAGATCAAACCACGACTCGTCAGACGACGATCGATGGTCGCTTCGGGCCGAACCGCTCGTTCCTCGCTCTCGACCCTCAGACGACGATCAGACCACGATGTTGACGAGCTTCGGCGCCCGGACGATGACCCGGCGCACCTCCCGCCCGTCGATCGCGCGCACCACGTCGGGGTCGGCCAGGGCCGCTGCCTCCAGGTCGGCCTCGGAGATGTCGGGCGACACCTCCAGGCGGCCGCGCACCTTGCCCTGGATCTGCACCACGGCGGTCACCGAGTCCTCGACCAGCAGCTCGGGGTCGACCGTCGGCCAGGTGGCGTGAGCGACCGTCGGCTCGTGGCCCAGCCGCTCCCACATCTCCTCGGCCGTGTACGGCGCGATCAGCGACAGCAGCATCGCGACGACCTCGGTGGCCTCGCGCACGGCCGGGTCCGCCGGCCCGCAGCCGGAGTCGATCGCCTTGCGGGTGGCGTTGACCAGCTCCATCGTGCGGGCGACCACCACGTTGAAGCGGTAGGACTCCAGCAGCTGCTCGGCCTCGTGCACCGTCTTGTGCGTGACCTTGCGCAGCGCGACGTCGCCGTCCGCGGGGTCGACACCCGGGGCCGAGGTGACGTCGCCCGCCAGCCGCCAGGCACGCTGCAGGAACTTCAGCGAGCCGGCCGGCGACACGTCGGCCCAGTCGATGTTGTCCTCCGGCGGGCTGGCGAAGACCAGCGTCAGCCGCACCGCGTCGACACCGTACTCCTGGAGCTGCTCCCCCAGGCTGACGCCGTTGCCCAGCGACTTGCTCATCTTGCGGCCATTGTTGATGACCTTGCCCTGCGACAGGTACGCCGAGAACGGCTCGTCCCAGGTGATCAGTCCCATGTCGCGCAGGGCCTTGGTGAAGAACCGCGCGTACAGCAGGTGCAGGACGGCGTGCTCGTCACCGCCGATGTAGAGGTCGACCGGCCCCCACGCCTCGGCCAGTGCCGGGTCGAAGGCCTGCGTGTCGTCGTTGGGCGACAGGAAGCGGAAGAAGTACCACGACGAGTCGACGAACGTGTCCATCGTGTCGGTGTCCCGCTTGGCCGGTCCGCCGCAGGCCGGGCAGGTCACGTCGACCCACTCGGTCGCGCCGCCCAGCGGCGAGGTGCCCTTCGGCTTCAGGTCGGCGCCGCGCAGCTCCGGCAGCTCGACGGGCAGCTGGTCCTCGGGGACCGGCACCTCCCCGTCGACCGGGCAGTGGATGATCGGGATCGGCGCGCCCCAGTAGCGCTGGCGCGACAGCAGCCAGTCGCGCAGGCGGTAGTTGACCGTGCCCGTGCCCAGGCCCTTGGCCTCGAGCCAGTCGATGATCGTCCGCTTGGCCTCGTCGACGTCCAGGCCGTCGAGCGAGATCTCGTCGTTGGCCGAGTTGATGGCCGGACCGGCGCCGGTGAACGCCTTGCCCTCGAAGTCGGCCGGCGGCTCGACCGTGCGGACGATCGGCAGGTCGTGGACCTCGGCGAAGTCCCAGTCGCGCTGGTCCTGGCCGGGCACCGCCATGATCGCGCCGGTGCCGTAGTCGGCGAGCACGTAGTCGGCGGCCCAGACCGGGATCGACTCGCCGTTGACCGGGTTGACCGCGTGCACGCCCAGGAACACGCCGGTCTTGGGACGGTCGGTCGCCAGCCGGTCGATGTCGGAGGCCTTGCGGACGTCCTCCAGGTACGCCTCGTACGCCGGCCGCTGCTCGTCGGTCACCAGCTGGGCCGCCAGCTTGGCGTCGGCGGCGACGACCATGAACGTGGCGCCGAACAGCGTGTCGGGCCGGGTGGTGAACACCCGGATCGGGTCGTGGCCGGCGACCGCGAAGTCGACGTGCGCGCCCTCGGAGCGACCGATCCAGTTGCGCTGCGCGTTGACGACCTTGCCGATCCAATTGTCCTGGAGGTCGTCCAGCCGGTCCAGGTACTCCTGGGCGTACTCAGTGGTGCGGAAGTACCACTGGGTCAGCTCCTTCTTGGTCACCACCGCGCCGCATCGCTCGCAGGTGCCGTCGGCCAGCACCTGCTCGTTGGCCAGCACGGTCTGGTCCTGCGGGCACCAGTTGACGGGCGAGTTCTTGCGGTAGGCCAGCCCCTGCTCGCGCAGCTTCAGGAACAGCCACTGCGTCCACTTGTAGTACTCCGGGTCGGAGGTGTGCAGCCGGCGCGACCAGTCGAACGCCAGGCCGTAGCGCTTCATCGACTCGGCCTGCGTCTCGATGTTGGCGTAGGTGTAGGTCGCCGGGTGCGTGTCGTTGCGGATCGCGGCGTTCTCGGCGGGCAGGCCGAAGGAGTCCCAGCCCATCGGGTTGAGCACCTCGTAGCCGCGGAACCGCCAGTAGCGCGCGATGACGTCGTGCAGCGCGAACACCTCGGCGTGACCCATGTGCAGGTCACCGCTCGGGTAGGGGAACATCGTCAGGGCGTAGCGCTTGCCGCGCTCCCCCGAGGTCACGGCCTTGTCGTCGGCGCGGAACGGGTCGAGGCGCTCCCAGACGGGCAGCCACTTCTCCTCCACCGCGTGCACGTCGTACGACGCCTGCTCCGCTCGGTCCTGCTCGCTCATGCTCCGTCTTCCCTCGTCTTCGTCCTGCTCCGATGTGCCCAGACATGGAAAAGCCCCTCGCAGGGAGGGGCGGCCGCGTCGACCCGTCTGGATCGCCGACGCGGCTAGGCAAGGAGCAGGGTGGTCCTCATGCGGCCATGGTATCGCGAGCCGGACCGGCCGGTCATGTCCGTTAGCCTCCGGCCATGACCGTCACCGATCTGTTCCGTCTCGACGGCCGCGTCGCCGTCGTCACCGGCGCCTCCTCCGGGCTGGGCGTGGCGTTCGCCAAGGCCCTGGCCGAGGCGGGAGCCGACGTCGTCCTGGGTGCGCGCCGCGCCGACCGGCTGGCCGACACCGCCGCGCTCGTCGAGGCCGCGGGCCGCCGCGCCCTCGCCGTCGCCACCGACGTGAGCGACCCCGACTCGTGCACCGCCCTCGTCGAGGCCGCGATGTCCGAGCTGGGCCGGGTCGACGTGCTCGTCAACAACGCCGGCATCGGCACCGCCGTGCCGGCGACCCGCGAGACGCCCGAGCAGTTCCGCCAGGTGATCGACGTCAACCTCAACGGCTGCTACTGGATGGCGCAGGCCTGCGGCCGGGTGATGCAGCCCGGGTCGAGCATCATCAACATCTCTTCCGTGCTCGGGCTGACCACCGCTGGCCTCCCCCAGGCCGCCTACTCGGCGTCCAAGGCGGGCCTGATCGGCATGACCCGCGACCTCGCGCAGCAGTGGACCGGTCGCAAGGGCATCCGGGTCAACGCGATCGCGCCGGGGTTCTTCGCCTCCGAGATGACCGAGCAGTACCCGCCCGGCTATCTCGACATGATGGGCACCCGGATCCCCATGGCCCGCAAGGGCGACCCGGAGGAGCTCGCCGCCGCGGTCGTCTACCTCGCCTCCGACGCCGCCGGCTACGTGACCGGCCAGACGCTCGCCGTCGACGGCGGGCTGACCATCACCTGACCGCCGAGTCGGCTCATCTTCACGCCCCCACGCGTCCGAGTCGGCCCATCTTCACGCCAGCGCGCGTGAAGATGAGCCGACTCGGCGAGGATCAGTGGGTGTCGCGCCCCAGCGAGCCCTCCTCGCGGTAGGCCACGACGACCGACGGGCGCGGGTAGTCGTTGGTGTGCGGCCAGGTCGACGCCGGGGCGTCGAAGCTGGCACCGCTGATCTCGCCCGGGTGCTGCGGGGCGAAGAACACCGACCTGTCGCCGTCGTAGATGAACGGTCCGCAGCACTCCGCGCCCTTGGGCATCGTGGCGAAGGTCTGCACCTGGCCGCGGTTCTCGCCCTTGACGGGGACGCGGAACAGGCCGTCGTTCATGCCCATCGGCGAGAGCGCTCCGTCGGTCGAGATCCACAGGTTCCCGACGGAGTCGAACGCAAGGTTGTCGGGGCAGCTGATCCGGCTGACCTTGGTCTTGTCGAACCCGGCGAAGTAGGTCTCGGGCGACTCGGGGTCGCCGCAGATGAGGAAGAGGTTCCACGACGCCGTCGCCTTGGTGTGGTCACCGTCCGTGGGCGTGATCTCCATGACGTAGCCGTTGCGGTTGCCCGTCTTCGGCGTGAGCGGCGCAGCCGGGCTGGTGCGGGTCCCGGCCTCGGTGATGGGGTTGGCCTCGTCCTCGGTGCCGGCCACGCGGTTGGTGTTGTTGGTGAGCGCGACGTAGACCCGCTTGTTGACCGGGTTGACCTCGACGTCCTCGGGGCGGTCCATCTTCGTGGGGCCCACCAGGTCCGCCGCCTGCCGGGTGAACACGAGCACCTCCTCGACCGACCAGCCCTCGACGAACGACTGGGTGTCGGTGCACAGCCGGATCCACTCGACGTCGCCGTCCGAGCGGCCGTCCCCGAGCCCGTCGCCGGAGAACTTGCCGACGTAGAGGGTGCCGGTCTCGAGGAGCTTCATGTTCGCCTTGCGCGCCGAGGCACTCCCGCCGATGACGCCCTTCGGGTCGAACTTCCCCTTGGAGACGAACTTGTAGATGTAGTCGAACCGCTCGTCGTCGCCCATGTAGACGACCGCCTTGCCGTTCTTGGCGATCGTGACGTTCGCGCCCTCGTGCTTGAACCGTCCGAGCATCGAGTGCTTGCGCGGGGTGGACTTCGGGTTCATCGGGTCCACCTCGACGACCCAGCCGAAGCGGTGCGGCTCGTTGGGCTCGGCCGCGAGGTCGAAGCGGCTGTCCACCAGGTGCCACTTGCGCGGGTCGCTCGCGTTCACCCCGATGCCGTAGCGGGAGTAGGCGTTGGCCAGCTCGGCGCCGGCGACGGTCGGGTTCGCCGGCATGGCGCCGCCCGGGGCCCCGAAGTACTGGTTGAAGTTCTCCTCGCCCGACAGGTGGGTGCCCCACGGCGTGAGGCCGCCCGCGCAGTTGTTGAACGTGCCCTTGACGCGCGACCCGCTCGTGTCGGCGGTGGTCTTGAGGTGGTCGCTGCCCGCGGCCGGCCCGGTGACGAGGAACGTCGTGTCGGCGTTGATGCGGCGGTTCTTCGGCGTCGCGGTGGCCGACGGCTTCACCATGTACCACGAGCCGGGCGTCTTGCCCTTCTTGATGGTGACGACCGACATGCCGTGGGTGTAGATGCCGAGGCTCGCGATCTCCTCCGCGGAGTAGCGGCCCGCGGGGTACATGAGCTCGCTGTCGTCGTACTCGTGGTTGACGAGCATGAGCGCCGTGGTGGAGGTCAGCTTCGTCACGCCGACGTAGTCGTTGTTGTAGCCGAACTGCTTCTTGACGGCGTCGACGGTCAGGTTGGCGGGGTCGAAGGCGGGCGCGCCCGGGAGGACCGGGTCGCCCCAACGGATGACGACGTTGTGTCCGAAGCCCGGCGGGACGACCACGGCGTCGCGGGTGTTCGGCGGCACCGGCCGGAAGGCCCGGGTGGCCAGCGGGCCCCCCTTGACCGGGGCTCGGCGCGCGGCCGGCTCGACCGCGGCCGCGGCCAGGCCGGAGCCCATGCCGGCGAGCACGAGCGCGCCGGAGCCGACGGCGGCACCGCGCAGGATCGAGCGACGGCCCACGGTGGCGTCGACGACGTCACGGACGTAGGTGTTGTCGGACGCGTTGGGGACCTCGTGGTCGCAGGCGTTGCCGCACTTGAAGAGACAGGTCATCAGGGACCGCGAGCCGTGCCGGACGTCACCGTCGGAGACGGGCGTGAGGGACAGGAGCGGGCGGGATTCGGGGCGCACAGACGTCATGGCGTCAGACGACCAGTGAGCGGTGAACCGATGCCCGCGCGGACGTGACCGCAGGGTGAACCAGGGCCAGCGTCCTGGCGACTCTCCCGTGACGCGGTCTAGACCGCGCTGTCGACGTTGCCGGGCCGCAGGCCGGGTGCGAGCACCGCGGCGATCCCGGGAGCGAGGTCGGCGCCGGCGGGCGGTGGCATCGTCACCAGGCCGAGGCCGAACCGCGCCATCACGACAGCGCCGGCCTCCGCGCGTTGCGGATCGATCTCGGGCCAGCGGCGCAGCAGGCCGTCGCGCAGCCGGCCGGCGATCCGGTCGAGGAGCGGTCCGCTGTCGGAGGTGACGATCCGGACCAGGTCGTGGTGGGCGTTGCCCGTCTGGACGCGCTGGACCAGCGGGTCCGACGCCGTCGCGTCGAGCAGCAGCCGCACCATGGACTCGATGCCGGTCGCTGGGTCGGGCGCCGCGGCCATCGCCTCGTCGACCAGGTCGAGGTAGGTGTCGACCATGCTCTCGGTGTAGGCGATCGCGAGCCCGTTGCGCGACCCGAAGTCGTTGTAGAGCGTCTGCCGGCTGACGCCGGCCCGCTTCGCGACCGCCTCGAGCGTCACCTCGCCCCACGGCTGCTCGATCAGCAGCTCGCGGAGCGCGACGAAGGCCCGGGCACGGCTCGGTCGTCGGGTGCTGCCCATGCGCGTCACCCTATCGGCGCGCGCCCCTCGAGCAGGCTCGCGATGGTGCGGGCGAGGGGCACGCCGAGCCGGTGGTCGTCGGGGTCGTCCAGCAGCGCGCGGTAGACGCCGAGGTAGTGCTCGACCTTCCGGCTGTCGGCGCCGGCGTACGTCAGCTGCTCCGCCACCTCCCCGTCCCGCAGGACCAGTGCGGTCATCGACGTGTGGTCGATGCGGATCCGCACGCCCCCGGCGCCGTACTCGATCTCGGACTGCTTGCTCGAGTCCCCCGCGAGCCAGTTGGTGACCAGCGTCGTCCGCCCGCCGGCATGGTCGAGGACGCTCACCGAGCGGCCCGTCTCGGCCACGTGCGACACCACCTCCCAGCCGCCGGCGAACGCCGCCGCGACGCTGAGCTGGTTGGGGCCGGAGTCGACCCAGCTGCTGACCAGCGAGGCGGCCCGGTCGTCCTCGATGTGGCCGTAGGGGTCGTGGGAGACGCACAGGACGCGCGTCGGCGGTCCCCACTCCGGGTGCTGCTCCGCCGTACGGCGCGCCCACTCGACCTCGGGCGAGAACGCGAAGTGGTGCGCGACCCGCACCCGCTCGGTGAGCACGACCGCGCCGTGCCGCAGCTCGAGGCCGTCGATCTCGTCGACGGTGGCCGCCAGCGGCTTCTCGCACAGCACGGTCGCGTCGCACGTGCGCAGCACCTCGTCGACGAGTCCGACGTGCGTGTCGGTCGGGGTCGCGAGCACGACGACATCGGGATCGGTGCCTGCGTCGAGCGCCTCGTGAAGGGTCCGGTGGGCAGGCGCCTCCACGGCGAAGCCCGGCGCCGGGTCGACCGCGCCCACGAGCCGCAGCCGGTCGAGGCGCGTGATCACCGCGGCGTGCGTCCGGGCGATGGTGCCGAGCCCGACCAGCAGGACGTCGAGCGGGGCGTCGGGAGCGGGGGACGGCGGCACCGCGCCATTGTGCTCGGGAAGTGGTCGTCAAGGCCCGGGTTCGGCGCCATGATGGCCGGATGGGGCTCGAGACCGCCCGCGCGGCGTTCGCGGCGCGGACGTGGCCGGAGGCGCGTACGGCGTACGCGGCCTGCGACGCGCTCGCGGCGCGTGACCTCGAGCAGTGGGGGCTGGCGGCGTTCCTGACCGGCCACCTCGCCGAGGCGGCGGACGCCCGCCAGCGGGCGCACCACGCCTACCTGGCCGAAGGCGATCTCGACGGGGCGTCGCGGGTCGCGTTCTGGCTGGGGCTCACCGCGACGTTCCGCGGCGAGCCGGCGCAGGCCCGAGGGTGGTGGGGCCTGATGCGCAGCGTCCAGGGCGAGCGCTTCGACGAGTCGGTGTGGCGGGGCTACGAGCTGCTGACCGCCGCGATGGGCAGCCTCCTGGCAGGCCGGGCGGAAGCCGCGCTCGCCCTGGCGGCCGAGGTCACCGACATCGCGACCGCTCACGACGACCCGGACCTGCGGGTGCTCGCCGGCAACGCGCACGGCCAGGCCCTGCTCGCGTCCGGCGACCTGGCCGCCGGGCTCGCGGAGCTCGACGCGACGATGCTGCTGGCGACGGCGACACCGGTCAGCCCGCAGGCGGTCGGCATCGTCTACTGCGCGATCGTCGCGAACTGCAAGGCGTGCCTCGACGTCGAGCGCAGCGCGGAGTGGACCGGCGTCCTCGACGAGTGGTGCGCGGCGCAGCCGGGTCTGGTGCCGTTCCAGGGTGCGTGCATCGTGCACCGGTCGGAGGTGCACCAGCTCCGCGGCGACTGGGGCCGGGCCATCGAGGAGGTCGACGACCTCATCGCGCACCCGGGCCCCAACGCCAACACCGTCGGCGAGGCGCACTACCTCCGCGCGGAGCTGCACCGGCTGCGGGGCGAGCACGACGCAGCCGAGACGGCCTACCGCGACGCCCTCGCCCGCGGCAAGGACCCGCAGCCCGGACTGGCCCTGATGCGCGCCCGGCAGGGCCGCACCGACTCCGCGCTCGCGGCGTTGACGAGGGCGCTCGAGGAGCCGCGCCCGCAGCAGCTGAAGACCGGGTTGTGGCGCGCGCTGGTCGACGTCGCTCTGGCGGCGGGCGACCTGGCGTGCGCGGCCGACGCGGCCGCCCGCCTCGATGCGCTCGCCGCGGCTTCCGACGCCCGGTTCCTCCGGGCGGCGGCGGCGATGGCGCGCGGTCAGGTCGCGCTGAGGGCCGGCAACCCGCAGGAGGCACTCGGCCCGCTCCGCGATGCGCTCGACGGCTTCGCGGGCGCCGGCTCGCCGTACGACGTCGCCCGGTGCCGGGTCGCGATCGCGGCGGCGTGCGACGCGTTCGGGGACCGCGAGACCGCACGCCTGGAGCGCGATGCCGCACGCGAGACGTTCCGCGCTCTCGACGCGCGACCCGACATCGACGAGCTCGACGGCACCACACGGGACGAGCGGCACGGGCTGACGGCGCGCGAGGTCGAGATCCTCCGGCTCGTCGCCTCGGGTGCCACCAACCGCGGCATCGCCGACGAGCTGGTGCTGTCGGAGAAGACCGTCGCCCGCCACCTCGCCAACGTCTTCGCCAAGCTCGACGTCTCCAACCGGGCGGCCGCGACCACGTGGGCGCACCGGCACGGGCTCTCCTGAGCCGCGGCCCGAGCTGCACATCGGTCTGCACAATTCGCCCGACGCGACGGCGGCGTGCGCGCTCCTACGGTCCGGGGACGGACTCGACCAGGAGGCAGTCATGAAGGCACTCGTCATCGGGGCAGGACCCGTCGGCACGTTCGCGGCGATCGGTCTCGCCCGGCGCGGGCACGAGGTGGTCGTCGTCGACCGCGACCCCGGACCAGCGGCGGACGGCAGCTGGCACCGCGCCGGCGTGATGCAGGGCGTGGCACCGCACGCCTGGCGCGGCCACGTCGTCCGCGCGATGCAGGAGGAGATGCCCGACGTCGTGGAGGCCCTCTGCGCGGCCGGCGCCCGGATCGGCGAGATGCCGGGGATGCCGGGCCTCGTCACCGCGATGTTCGCGCGCCGGCCCCTCGTCGAGCGCGTGCTGCGTGAGACCGCGCAGGCCGAGTCGACGCTGCGGTGGATCACCGGGCACGCGGAGTCCCTGCTGCTCGACGACCAGCAGGTGCGCGGCGTCGTCGTGGACGGCGACCCGCTGTGGGGCGACGTCGTGGTGGTCGCGACCGGGCGCGCCGGCAGGCTCGGCGACGAGCTGCGTGGTCCGTCGGCGGGTGGCTCGTGCGGGACGTCGTACATATTCCGGACCTACCGGACCCGCCCAGACGTCCCAGCGTTCGACTCGCCGTTCCCCTCCTTCGCGGTCGGCCCCGGCTACGCCTCGCTGGTGATGCCTGCCGACAACCGCACCCACCACGTGCTCCTCATCTGCCCGTCCGACGCCGCTGAGCTGCCCGTCCTGCGCACCGCTGACGGGTTCGAGGGCGCTGCTGCGGCCGTGCCCCACACCGCTCCGTGGGCGGATCCCGCGGCGCACCAGGCGATCACCGACGTCCAGGTGGGGGGCAACCTCACCAACACCTACCGGCTCCAGGGCCCCGCCCTCGGGTTGCCCCCTGCCGAGGGTCTCTACTACCTCGGCGACAGCGTCTGCACCCTCAACCCTGCGAACGGGCGCAGCCTCGCGCTGCACGTCCCGCACGCGAAGTTCTTCCTCGACCACGTCGACGGCGACCCGACGGACGTGTCCCTGGCGCTCGACCAGTGGGCGGAGGAGCACATCCGCCCCTGGTGGGCCGACCACGTGGTGACCGACGCGTCCCTGCTGCGGCGCTTCCACGGCGAGGACGTCTCCCCCGACGAGCAGCTTCCGAGCGACGTCATCGCCGCCGCGGCGGCACTGCACCCCGAGTGGATGCCGATCGTCGGCCCGTTCGGCGGGATGTTCGCGGGCCCGGAGGTGCTGGACCAGCTGCGAGAGCCGGTGGCGCAGATGTTGCGCGACGGGTGGCTGCCGCCCATCGAGGGTCCGGCCCGGGAGAGCCTGGTCCCGTCGCGGGTCGGCACGTGACACCGCAGCGCCCACCGCGGGCCGGGCGGCGCGCCGACGTACGTCGAGAGGCGCGGTCCCGTCGCTGAGACCTACGTCGAACGGCGTTGCCGTCGTCGTTCGTCGACGGACGCGCCGACGTACATCGCGGAGCCACGATCGCTGACGTCGCTTCCACGCCGGCGGTCGGCCGGCAGGCAACGAAAGGCTCGCGATGTCCGTTCTGCTTCTCCTCGTCCTCCCACCCGCCGACACCCAGGGGCGGTTCGGCCTCCTCCGGTCGTGCACGACCCCGCGGAGCGCGGCATGACGCGCATGGAGCGGCTGGCGGGATTCGCCCAGCGCCACCGCTGGACCGCGCTGGTCGCCTGGGTGGTGCTGCTGGTCGGGGTCACGTTCGCCGGGCAGGCGATCGGCGACGACTACGACAACGGGAGCGACGTCTCTCTCCCCGACACCCAGTCGCAGCGGATGGCGGACCTGCTGGAGTCGCACGCTCCCGAGCAGACCGGTGACAGCGTGACGGTGGTCCTCCACGACGAGCGCGGCTGGGCGACCGACGCCGACCTGACAGCGCTCACCGACGACCTGCTCGGGGTCGACCGGGTCGAGGCCGTCGTCCCGCCGGACCCCGCGCAGGGGACGGTCTCACCGGACGGCACCCTCGCACTCGTCCAGGTCGCCCTGGAGGGCGAGCAGGGCGGCGCGCCGTCGGACACCTACGAGGACATCGTCGACGTCGCGACCGCCCAGGAGACCGGCGACCTCCAGGTGGAGCTCGCCGGACGGGGCATCCGGAAGCTCGAGGGAGAGGGCGGCGGCGCCTCCGAGGGCGCCGGGATCCTGGCCGCGCTGGTGATCCTGGTCTTCATGTTCGGGTCGCTCCTCGCGGCGAGCCTGCCTCTCGTCACGGCGATCCTCGCGGTCGGCACGACGCTCGGCGCGGTGACCCTGCTGTCCCACCTGATCACCATCCCCGACTACACCTCCCCGCTGCTGGTGCTCGTGGGCCTGGGCGTCGGCATCGACTACGCGCTCCTCGTCTTCAGCCGGTACCGGAGCGAGCTGCTCGGCGGTGCCGACCGGGCCGCGGCGACCCGGGTGGCGCTCGACACGGCCGGCCGGTCGGTGCTGTTCGCCGGAGCGAGCGTGATCATCGCGCTGCTCGGCATGTTCACCCTCGGCATCGCCGCGTTCGAGGGTACCGTCACCGCCGTCGCGTTCACGGTCCTGGTCACGATGGTCGCTTCGCTCACCCTGCTCCCGGCGCTGCTCTCCCTCCTCGGCTCCCGGCTGGAGAGGCGGATCCTCGCGCACGTCGCGAAGCGCAGCCGCCGGCCCGGTGACGGCTGGCGTCGGTGGGCCTGGCTCGTCCAGCGCGCGCCGTGGCCCGCGCTCGCCGTGTCGATGGTCGCCCTCGGCGCGCTCGCCGTACCGGCGCTCGGCATCCACCTCGGCTTCAACGACGCCGGGAACGACGCAGCGGGTACGACGACGCGGTCGTCGTACGACCTGGTCAGCGACAAGCTCGGCCCCGGCGCCAACGGGCCGCTGTACGTCGTCACGGAGGGGAGCCGCGACGAGGCGGAGGCCGCGCACCGCCTGGTCGTGGAGCACCCGGGGATCGTCGCGGACCGCGTCAGCACGCCGACGCCCCTCGCCGACGACGTCTTCATGTTCCGTGCCGAGCCGACCACCGGACCGCAGGAGGAGGGGACGAGCGACCTGGTCACCGGCCTGCGCGACGATCTCGGAGATCCCCATCTCGTCGGCGGGTCGACCGCGGCCAACGTCGACTACGCGGCGGCGATCTCGGACCGCTTCCCGCTCTTCATCGGAGTCGTGGTCGGGCTCTCGGCGCTGCTGCTGATGACGGTCTTCCGATCCGTGCTGATCGCAGCCAAGGCCGCCGTGCTCAACGTCCTCTCGATCGGCGCCGCGCTCGGCGCGATGAAGCTCGTCTACCAGGACGGAGGTCTGTGGGCCGACGCCGGTCCGATCGAGGCCTTCATGCCGGTCTTCATCTTCGCGATCGTCTTCGGGTTGTCGATGGACTACGAGGTGTTCCTCCTCTCGCGGATGCGCGAGATCTGGCTGGCCACCGGCGATGTCCAGCACGCCGTCCGTGAGGGACTCGCCTACACCGGCGGGGTCATCACGGCGGCAGCGGCGATCATGTTCGCGGTGTTCGGCGCGTTCGTCCTGATGCCGGACCGGATGCTCCAGCAGACCGGGTTCGCGATGGCCGTGGCCGTGCTCCTCGATGCGGTCGTGGTCCGCTGCCTCGTGGTTCCCGCCGTGATGCGCCTCCTCGGCGAACGGGCCTGGTGGCTCCCCCGCTTCCTCGAGCGTCTGCTCCCCCGGCTCGACGTCGAGGGCCGGCGGGGATCCGCGGCGGAGGCCTCGGCAATGGCCGTCACGACCGACAGCGGGTCACGCTGACCGCGCCGGCCCCGGCCTTCCGTGCGGACCTCAGTCGACGGGGTCCGCGCGGAAGGTCCACCCCCAGGCGGCGAGGCTCTTCTCGACGTACGCATCGATCCGCTCGTCCTGCCCGAACGCGAGGTCCTCGAGCAGCTTGCAGCGCGCGTAGAAGCGGGCGCGGACGGGGATGTCCTGCGCGGCGCCCCCCGCGGCGACGTACGCGCCGAGCGCGATGTCGAGCGCCTCCGGCCCGAGGTCGCGCAGCAGCAGGCCGAAGTCGTAGGCCGGGTCGCACACCGCGGCGTCGTCCCAGTCGATCACGCCGGTCACCTGCGCCGCGCCGGAGGTCGGGACCAGGAGGTGCTCGATGCCGAGGTCGTTGTGGCTGAGCAGGAGCGTCGCGGCGCTGGCGGGGACCGGCTCCGCGAGGAACCGGTCGACGTCACGCCGCTGTGACGTCGCGAGCGTCTGCGCCAGGTCGGCGGCCGTCGCCGCCGTCTCCCGCAGCCAGTCCTCGGGCGAGTAGTCATCGACCACCGTCACGTCGTCGTAGGCCGCGGGGTCCCAGGTGTGCAGCTCTCCCAGAAGGGTGCCCACGGCCTCCGCGACCCTGCGGCGCACCTGCTCGCGGCGCGCCGGTGTCGCGTCGACCAGGCGCTCGCCAGGCAGCCGCCGTACGACGAGGAGGCCCTCGCGCGGCAGCACCCGCTCGACGTGCGGCACGGGGATGCTCACCCGCGCCTCGATCCGCCGCAGCAGCGTGGCGCGACGCTCCAGCTCCACGGCGGGCACCACGTCGTCGGGCCAGGCGGACGGGACGCTCACGAGGAGGTCGCTGCCGCGGAGCCGGAACGTGCGGCTCTCGCCGCCCCGTGCGAACGGCTCGACCTCCACGCCGAGCGCGTCGCCGACGAGTCGAGCCTGTTCCGTCACGCAGCCTTCCCCGAGATGTTGCGGACGAGGGTAGCCACCAACCCGGATAGGAGGCCCACGATCAGCCCGGTGAAGACGCTGCTGACCGCGGTCGCGATCCGGAGCGGTACCTCCGAGAGGTCGGCGTCGATGTCGCCCAGCGTGGGCGGGTCGTCGCCGAACACCTGGTCCCACAGCACGTTGTGGACGATGCCGAGGGCGACTCCGTAGACCGCTCCGACGGCGAGCAGCGTGACCAGGGGCGACGGGACCCGCGCCCAGAGCACCGCGACGATCCACACGACCACCGGTCCGACGGTCAGGATCGCGGGGATCGGCCCGGCATCGATACCGAGGTCGTGGGCGAAGATGCGCGGCACGGAGAGCAGGGCGAGGCCGATGATCGCCCAGACCGGCAGGCCGAGGGGCCGACGGGGGCGGGTCGCGGAGGTCGAGGGGCCGGCGGGCTCCGGTGTGCGGTCCATGGCGCGACCGTAGGAACGCTGCTCCCCGTCCGGTACCGCCGACGAGCGCACGTGATGTCGCCGCACGGCGACACTGCCGTCAGGGTCGGACGGGGCGACGAACCCGTGCGAGTGGCATCATCCCCCCATGTCGCGCACGGCACCGGCAGCAATCGACCGCCGGTCGCCGCGAGCGCGCGGCCTGTGGGCGGTCCTGGTCGGGTTGGCGATCGCGTCGACAGCCTGCACCGGCTCCCCCGACGATCCGCCTCCCCGTACCGACGCCCCCGGCGCTCCGATGGTGGGCGTGGCCTGGGAGGAGGTGCGGCTGCCGACCGTGCCCGGCCACCGCATCGCCGTGCGAGACGCGACCTGGTGCGGGGACCGGTGGCTGGTCGTGGGCGGCGTGCTCGGGCCGCCTGCCGACAGCCGCCCGGGCGCGTGGGTGTCCTCCGACGGCCGGCGGTGGGAGGCGATTCGCTTCCGGACCTCGACGTACTGGGGCGCACGCGCGGTGCTGTCGTCGGTCGCGTGCCGCGGCGGCGTGCCCGTCGCCGTCGGTGCGATGTCCGGTGGGGCGCACGGGAACCCCAGGGTGGCGACGTTCCGGGAGACTCGGCAGGGCGCCTGGGTCGACGTCCCCGCGCCGGTCGAGAGGTACGGCGGTCCTTCTGCGGTCAACGTCGGCGACGTCGCCGCGGGACCACGTGGGTGGCTCATCTCCGGCAACCGGCGCACCGGACCCGCCGTGTGGACCGCCCGGTCCCCGCGCCGCTTCCACCTCGTGGAGGGAGAGCCCGGCCTGGTCGGCGGGGAAGGTGCACCGCTCGCCCACGGCGCCGTGTCGGACGGGTCGAGGTGGACCGTCGTGGGTGGACGCACTGGCCCTGAGGTGAGCGACCGCGTCCCCGTCGCGTGGTCGTCCGCCGACGGTCGTCGATGGAGGCGCGAGGAGGTGCCCGACACCCCCGGCTACGACGACCTACACCGCGCCGCACGCGTCGGCGACGCGGTGGTGGCGATCGGCCTGCGCGGATCGGGATTCGGGAGCTGGCTGCGTGAAGACGGGGACTGGCGCGCCGGTGGCGGGTTCGGCACCACCGAGACCGAGGCGAGGCGGGCGCCGGGGGTCGCGAGCCTCACCACCGACGGCACGGCGATGCTGACCGTTGTCAGCGACGGTGCCCGGTTCCACCTGTGGGGCTCACCGGACGGTGTCGCGTGGGCGCCGATCGAGCTGCCTCTCGACCTCGAGGCGACAGCCGAGCAGGCCCTCGCCGTCGCGAGCTCGCGGTCCGGCGTACTCCTGGTCGCCGACACCGGCGACGGCTCGCGGGTCTGGCAGGCCCCGTGGCCCGGACTCGGCACACCGTAGGCGGCCGGAGGTCAGTCGACGAGCCCGGCCCGGTGCGCCAGCACGACCAGCTGGGCCCGGTCCCGGGCGTCGAGCTTGGTCATCAGCCGGCTGACGTAGGTCCGCGCGGTCTCCGGGCTCAGGAACAGGGCGTTGCCGATCTCCTCGTTGCTCAGTCCCTTCCCGACGTGGGTCAGGATCTCGACCTCGCGATCGGTCAGGCCCGCCAGCTCGGCCTCCTTGCTCCGCCGGGTCGGGAGCCGGGCGATCCGGTCCATCATCTGCCGCATGATCCCGGGGGCCACCTGGGGTTCGCCGGCCGCCGCGCGCCGTACCGCGTCGCGGAGCTCGTCGGCATCGATGTCCTTGAGCAGGTAGCCGTTGGCACCGGCCGCCATCGCCTCCGTCACGTCGTCCTGGTCGTCGAACGTGGTGAGCACCAGGACCGGCACCGACCGGAGCAGCGGGTCGGCGCGGATCGCCCGAGTGGCCTCGATCCCACCCATGACGGGCATCCGTAGGTCCATGACGAACAGGTCGGGGCGGTGCGCCCGCCCGCGCGCGAGGGCCTCGCGACCGTTGGCGGCCTCGGCGACGACCGCGATGTCGGAGGTCTTCTCGAGGATGGCGCGCAAGCCCGCCCGCAGCAGGCTCTGGTCGTCGACAAGGATCAGGCGGATCATCGCCCTGCACTTTCGTTGGGGATGGCGGCGCGCACCAGCCACCCGTCGGCGGTCGGCGCCGCCTCGAAGGTCCCGCCGAGGTCGGCGACCCGCTCGGCGAGGCCGGCGAGGCCGTGCCCCTGGCGCAGGTCCGCCGGCGCGACCGGGTCACCGTCGTCGGCGACGGTCACGGTGACGCGTCCCTCCTCGTCGACGACCTGCACGCGGACCCGGGTGCCTGACGAGTGCCGGAGGGTGTTGGTGACCGCCTCCTGGACCACCCGGAAGACCACCGCCTCGACCTCCGGGCCCGGCCGGACATCGGCGACGTCGAGCGTCACGTCGTAGCCTGCCGCGACGGGCGCGGCCGCGAGGTGCGGCAGGTCGGCGAGGCCCGGACCCGCGTCCGGCTCGCGGCGTGCCTCCCGCAGCAGCCCGACGGTACGACGCAGCTGCGCCAGCGAGTCGGAGATCCCGGACCGGGCCAGGTCCAGCGCCTCGGAGCGCTTGTCGTCGTCCGTCGCCTCACGAGCGACGTTGGTGTAGAGCGACGCGACGGAGAGCGAGTGCCCGATGGAGTCGTGCAGCTCCCGCGCCAGGTGCATCCGGTCCTCTCGGATCCGCGCGTCGGCGTCGAGCGCGCCCTGCCGCTCGAGGAGGCGGGACACCTGGTCGGTCCTCGTGCGCAGCCGGCGGGCCGTCCGCACGCTGTGTCCCAGGACGATGACCGCCGCCATCAGCGCCGCGTGCGAGACCAGCTCGTAGCCCAGCACGAAGGCCGGCTCCTGACCGGCGAGCAGGCGGTAGCAGGTGGCGACCGAGAGCGTTGCGAGTGCCGCGGCCCCAGCGGGGACGATCCGGCCCATCTCGCTCGCCGAGTAGAGCGCCGCGGCCATCGGAAGCGCGACCCCGATCGACGGGAACCCCGCCGCGTGATAGCTGAGGAACCCGAGGGCCGTCAGCCACAGGACCAGGACGGGGTGCTGACGCCGGATGAGCATGAGCGCGCCGAACCCGACCGCCCACACGTGGGCGACCGGGCTGACCGACCCTCCGCGTCCCTGGTCGGAGGCGACCACGACGGACAGCACGACGACCACGCCTGCGCCGAGCAGGAGGTCGGCGTGCCGCCGGTGTGTCACCGGACCCGGTCGCGCCGTCTCAGCGCCTCCACGAGGATCGGTGCGGCCAGCTCGATGCCGAGCAGCGCGTCGTGGAAACGGTGGGGGCGTCCCAGCGTCGCGCGCGTGCCGAGGCGGGCGATCCCGCCCGCGGCCATGAGCCCGGCGAGTGCACGCATCCGGCCCACGTCGGGGTCGTCCGAGCCGGCGGCGTCGATCCAACCCAGCCCGTAGCCCGCGAAGACGGCTCCCATGAATCGGACGTGGGAGTCGACGGTCGGGTCGTCCGACGTCATGCCCGGCTCCGCGCGGACCCCTCCGACGAGCTGGACACCTCCGATCGCGATGCAGGTCCACCCGGTCACGCGCCCCAACGTCCTCAGTGCCGACATGTCCTGATTCTGGCAGGCGCGGTCGACCTGTGGCGTCTCCCCGGCGCGACCGTACGGTCGCCTGGTGGGGATGGGACGTCAGCGCGGGAGCGCGTCCACGCCCGCCCCTGAGAGCGCGGGTGCGGCGACCTCCGCGCGTCCGGTGGCCAGCAGCAGCAGCGACAGCGCCGGCCCGCGCACCTCCGGGCCGGCGCCGACGGCGATGTCTGCGTCGGTGGCGCGGAGCGTGAGACCGGCGAACCGCTTGCGGGCGTGGAACGGCATGCCCATCTCCCAGACCCGGGCCAGGCCGTCGGCAGCGAGCTCGGGCGGTACGTCGAAGGTGCGTCCGAGCGGGACGGCGATGTCCTGGCTGTGCACGATCACGTCGAACAGCGAGTTGCGCGTGTCGAGCACCTTGGCGGTGCGGCGGGCACCGGCGTGCTCGCGGATCCGGGCCACGATCCACGCGGGCTCGTGGTCGCCGTACCCCTTGGCGATGACGGTGTTCATCCGGTTCATGTCGAAGCGACCGCGCGGGCCGGAACGGAGCAGCTCCCACGTGGTGATCGTCGGCACGCACGACAGGTGCCCGGCTACGTCCCTGACGCGCCACTCGGAGCACAGGGAGCCGGCGTCCCACTCCTCGGGGCGCAGCGACTCCAGCAGGTCCGCCACGCGCTGACGCATCGAGACCACCGCCGACCAGTAGCTGTCGTCCGTCATCACGCACTCCTTTAGTCCGACTCTCGGACCAAACGATAGTCTGAACCTCGGACCATCTGCAAGGATGACTTCGTGACCACGTCGGACCACGACCTGAACCTCGGGCTGTTGCTCTTCATCCCCTACCGCGCGCTGGAGTCGGCCGTGCTCGCCACCCTGCGCGAGCACGGTCACGACCTTCCGCTCAGTGACGCCCGGGTCTTCCAGCGGATCGGACCCGACGGGTCACGCATGTCCGAGCTCGCCGAGGCCGCGCAGCTCACCAAGCAGACGCTGACCTCGATCGTCGACCGTCTCGAGCGTGCGGGCTACGTCACCCGTCAGCCCGACCCCGATGATGCTCGAGCGCGGATCGTCACGATCACCGACAAGGGCCGCGAGCTGGTCGAGCTCAGCATCCCCGCCGTGACGGCGGTCGAGGCACGCTGGGAGGAGCACCTCGGCCGGGCCCGGACCGACCAGCTGCGGCGGATCCTCGCCGACCTGCGGGAGATCACCGACCTCCGGTGGAGCTGAGCGGACGCTCGCCCGCCTCGTCGGACGCCGCCACGAAACCCCGGCCGGGCAGGGCGACAGCGCCCGCGATCGCGCCGACGAAGCAGACCACGGCGACGGTCACGCAACCGATGGCCAGTCCGGACAGGAACGAGTCCTGCACCGCACCGAGCAGGGTCGGGTCGCCGCCGGCGATCACGGAGGCGACGTGGACGGAGTCGCCCGCCGCCTCCGCCTGCCCCGTCGCCGCGAACGCGCTCTCGGCCAGCCGCGCCCCGAAGACCGAGGAGAACACCGCGCCCACGACCGCGACGCCGAGCGTCGCCCCCAGCTCACGGGTCGCGTCGTTCACCGCCGACCCGACGCCGGCGCGGGCGGGCGGCAGCACCTGCATGATCGACTCCGTCGCCGGGGTCTGGATCAGGCCGATCCCGAGCCCCATCAGCACCATCTGGCTGACGATGACCGTCGCGTACGGCGTGTCCACCTCCACGACGCCGGCGATCCACAGCATCGCCGACCCGAAGAAGACCAGCCCGGTGACCACCAGGACGCGGGTGCCGACCCGCGGCGCGAGCACCCCGCCGACGATCGATGCCAGCGCGATCGACCCGGCGACAGGAAGGATGCGCGCACCGGTGGACAGCGGTCCGTAGTCGCGGATCACCTGGAAGTACTGGGTGATCAGGAAGATGAAGCCGGACAGCGCGAAGAACACGACGGTCACCGCACCGGCCGCCGCGCTGAACCGGCGATCGGCGAAGAGCGTGACGTCGAGCATCGGGTGCTCCACCGAGCGCTCCACGACCACGAACGCGACGACGAGGACCGCCGAGCCCGCCAGGCCCAGCAGCGTCCCGGTGCTCCCCCACCCCCGCTCGGGCGCCTCGATCACCGTGTGCACCAGGAGGCCCAGCATTGCGATCGAGACCGCCAGGCCGCGCAGGTCCAGGCGCGGGACGGCGGGATCGCGCGACTCGGGGACCAGCAGATACGCGAGCGCGGCGCCGAGCAACGCGAGCGGGACCAGCGCCAGGAAGATGCTGCCCCAGTAGAAGTGCTCGAGGAACGCGCCGCCGGTCACCGGCCCCGCCGCGACGCCGATGCCGACGACGGCACCCCATCCGCCGAGGGCCGCCGCGCGCTGCCTCCGGTCGGTGAACGTGTTGGAGATGATCGAGAGCGTGGTCGGGAAGATGAGGGCCGCGAACGCCCCCATCCCGAACCGCGCGGCGATCAACGCACCGGTGGTGTCCACCGCGGCCCCGATCGCGTTCATCGTCGCGAAGCCGAGCAGGCCGATGATCAGCGCCGGACGCCGCCCGAACCGGTCCGACAGGCTTCCGGCGGCCAGGACCAGCGCGGCGAACGTGAGGTTGTAGGCGTCGACGACCCACTGCAACCCACGAGTGCTGGCATCGAGCTCGGCCGCGATGCTCGGCAGGCCGACGTTCACGATCGTGACGTCGAGGTTGATCGCGAGCGCAGCGACGTACACCGCGATGAGGGTCCCGATCTTGCGGGTCATGGACAGGCCTCCGGGAGGTGTGGACAGCGTCAACATCCACCAGCATGCGCGCTGATGTGGACGCTGTCAACACTTGGACGGTCTAGCATGCCGCCGTGAGCAGCTATCACCACGGCAACCTGCGGGCTGCCCTCGTGGAGACCGCGGTGGAGCTGGCGCGCACCCAGGGCCCTGCGGGGGTCGCGCTGCGCGAGGTCGCGCGCCGGACCGGCGTGTCCCACAACGCCGCGTACCGCCACTTCGCCGACCGCGACGACCTGCTGCGCGAGGTCGCCGACGTCGGGATGCACGAGCTCGGCGCGACGATGAGCGCGCGGATCAAGCGGGTGCGCGCCAAGGACCCCCGACAGCGCGCCGTGCGCCGGCTGCGCGCGGTGGGCACGGCGTACGTCGAGTACGCGCTGGCCGAGCCCGGGCTGTTCTCGGTGAGCTTCGCGCGAGCCTCCTTCGATCGGCTGATGGGCCCCTACGAGCTCCTCTCCGGCGCACTCGACGAGTGCGCGGAGACCGGCTTCCTCACCGCGACGAAGCGCGAGGGTGCCGAGCTGGTCTGCTGGTCGGCCGTGCACGGGTTCGCGATGCTGCACAGCTCGGGGCCGCTCGCCGAGACGCCGTCTCGCGCCCGCGACGCGGATCTCGCGCGCCTCCTTGACCGGATCGAGGACGCGCTCCGCGGCTGAGCCGCCGGACGACCGGCTGCCTAGCCGGCGACGCGCCTCTCCAGCCGCTCCCGGACGGTGGGCCAGTCGTCGGCGAGGATCGAGAACACCACCGAGTCGCGGAACGTCCCGTCGGCGCGCTTCTTGTGCCGGCGCAGCACGCCCTCGCGGGTCGCGCCCATCTTCTCGAGCGCCCCACACATCGGTCCGTTGAGCACGTCCGTCTGGAACTCCACCCGGCCGAGCCCGCAGTCGTCGAAGGCGTGCCCCAGCAGGGCGAGATTGGTCCCGGCGTTGACCGGGGTCCCCCACACCGCTGGCGAGTACGCCGCCCCGCCGAGCATGCACCGCTCGTTGGCCAGGTCGACCGCCAGCAGGCTCGCGGTGCCGACGAGCGCGCCGGACCCGGCGTCGCGCACCGCGAAGGCGAAACCGGCTTCGTTCAGCCGGTCGACGACCGCGCGCATGCCCTCGGCCGTGGCCGGGCGGGCGGCCGGGCCGCCGCTCCACCCGCCGGCCCAGACGCGCTCGTCGTCCAGCGCGCGGAAGAGCTCGGCCGAGTCCTCGGGGCGGAGGGGCGCCAGTCTGACGGCGGCGTTGGACAGGTCACGGAGGTCAGGTGCGATGGGCATCGCTCATTGTATACGGGATCCAACACCTCGCGGAAGGTGCAAAACGACAACCGCCGGGACCCGAAGGTCCCGGCGGCTCAGATCGGTGGAGCTGAGGGGACTCGAACCCCTGACCCTCTGCATGCCATGCAGATGCGCTACCAGCTGCGCCACAGCCCCGTGGCTGTTGTCCGGCCTTCGCCACACTGCTGCGGCCCGGGCAACGCGGAGAACATTACCGAAGAGGTGAAGCGATCATGAAATCGGGGTCTCGACACATCCTCGCTCGTTCCTTACGACGGATCGCCTAGCGGCTCGGGCTACTCGACCACCGGAAGGACGTTGTACGCCGCCAGCGCCCATCGTCCCACAGCGCGCTCGTGGAGCTCGACCCGCGCGCAGTTGCCGAGCGCGCGGAGGTCGCGGGCTGTCTCCCTTGGCCAGCCGAGGAACGACACCAGGCCGGTGCGGGTGACGGCGCCGTGCGACACCACCACGCCGGTCTCCCCCGGCGCGAGCGTCGCCAGCAGGTCGTGCAGGGCGGCGGCGTACCTCTTCGCGGCCGCCTCGGGGTGTTCTGCGCCGGGCACCTCGTCCCACTCGCCCGCGCGGAACCGGGCGAACTCCTCGGGGGCGAGCCGCTCGTACTCGGCGTGCGTCAGTCCCTGGCGCTCCCCCAGGTGGAACTCCCGCAGCCGCTCGTCGTAGGTCGGGACCAGTCTCGACGCGGCGGCGACCTGCTCGGCGGTCTCCCGCGCTCGGGCGAGGTCGGAGGACCACAGCACGGCCGGCCCCAGGGCAGCGACCACGGGCGCGACCGCTCGCGCCTCCGCGCGGCCGGTGTCGTCGAGGCCGGGGTCGAGCTGGCCCTGGATGCGGTGGGTGGCGTTCCACTCGGTGCGTCCGTGGCGGAGCAGGACCAGCCGACGGGTCTCGGTACGCCCTCGTTCGTCCCTCACGGGGCTACTCGGCCCCCGACGGCCCGGAAGGCCCGCGGGGGTCCTTGACCTCGGCGGGCAGCGGGATCGCCGGGCAGTCGCGCCACAGCCGCTCGAGCGCGTAGAACTGGCGCTCCTCCTCGTGCTGGACGTGGACCACGATCTCGCCGTAGTCGATCAGCACCCAGCGCCCGTCGCGCTCCCCCTCGCGCCGGACCGGCTTGGCGCCGATCTCGCGCAGCTTGTCCTCGACCTCGTCGACGATCGCCTTGACCTGGCGGTCGTTGCTGCCCGAGGCGAGCACGAACGCGTCGGTGATGGCCAGCTGCTCGCTGACGTCGAACGCGATGATGTCGGTGGCGAGCTTGTCGGCGGCCGCGAGGGCGGCCGTGGTGACGAGCTGGACGGCGTGGTCGGTGGCGGTCATGACGCTCCGTTGTAGAGGTGGTGCTTGGTGATGTACTGCACGACACCGTCGGGTACGAGGTACCAGATCGGCTGGCCCTCGGCCTGCCGCTGGCGGCAGTCGGTCGACGAGATGGCCAGCGCCGGGACCTCCAGCATGGTCACCCGGTCGTGCGGGATGGCCGACAGCGTCTCCGCGTCCATCTCCGAGCCGGGGCGGGTGCAGCCGACGAAGTGCGCCAGCGCGAACAGCTCGTCGGCGTCGCGCCAGCTGAAGATGTCGGTCAGCGCGTCGGCGCCGGTGATGAAGAACAGGTCGGCGTCGGGCAGCTCCGCGGCCAGGTCGCGCAGCGTGTCGATGGTGTACGTCGGACCCGCGCGCTCGATGTCGACCCGGCTGACCCGGAACCGCGGGTTGGCGGCGGTCGCGATGACCGTCATCAGGTAGCGGTGCTCGGCGGGCGAGACCTCGCGGTCGGACTTCTGCCACGGCTGGCCGGTCGGCACGAACACGACCTCGTCGAGGCCGAACCAGCCCTGCACCTCCGACGCGGCCACGAGGTGACCGTGGTGGATCGGGTCGAACGTGCCGCCCATGACCCCCACCCGCCGGCGGCGGGAGGGTTCGGTCACGTCCTGGGCGGTCAGCTGTGGTCCCGTCCGCCGCCGAACGCGACGAGGCCGAAGAGCAGCAGGAGCAGGAGGAGCAGCGTGCCGCCACCGATGAGCCACGGGTTCACGGCGGGCTCGCTGTGCTCCTCGGCGGCCTGGATCACGGCGAGGACGGTCTGGCTGATCTGCATAGCGCGCATGTTATCGGAGGATTCGAGGCTCGCTGCGCTCGCACCTCGACCACCGCTCAGTGGAGGGCGAAGTCCACGCCCAGGAACAACAGCGTGAACCGGATGGTGCGCCCCACGAAGACGGTCGGGATGAACGTCCACATCGGCATCTTCAGCAGGCCGCCGACGGCCGCCATCGCGAGCAGCGGCGGGATCCCCGCCGACGCCGCGAGGAACATGATCACCGCCGCGTAGACGGGGCGGCCCTGCATGCGGCCGAGCCACTTCTCGTAGCTCGCCTTCACCTTGGGCTTGGCGAGCTTCTTCTGCGCCCACGCGGAGTCGATGCCGCGGCGGGCCGCCTCGTACCAGATGATCTTGCCGATGGTCGCCCCCGCGCCCGCCGCGATCCCGAGGGACACGGCCGCGGGGACCCCGGGCTCCGCGGCGCCCGCGCCGACGATGTAGACCTCGATCGGCAGGAACGGCAGCAGGGCGGACGCGATGCTGAACCCGAACGTCGAGAGCCACAGGATCATGCTGGGGCGGCCGTCCGTTCGGGGACCGGGAGGCCCAGGTCGAAGAGCCACTTCAGAGAGACGCACTTCAGCACGAGCAGCGCGATCGCGATGGCCAGCGCCAGCCACACCCATCCGGTGACCAGCAGCAGGACCGCGAAGAGCCCGGAGTTCGCGGCCTTGCCGAGCCGCGACCAGTTCCACAGGTAGATGCGGCGGTCGACGACGTAGAAGTAATTGGGGCTGCGGATCGGCCAGGCGAGGAAGGCCAGCGACAGGAACATGTCGATGACCATGAACTCGAACAGGTAGACCCCGACCGGGATCGCGACCAGCTCCATGGGCTCGTCCCCGAACAGCGGCGACGGCTGCAGCCAGGCGAGCCCGACGTAGAACGCCCCACAGCTGAGGCGGTCGCAGATCATGTCGATCACGCCGCCGATGCGGGTCTCGCAGTCGCGCCAGCGGGCGATCTCGCCGTCGAGCGTGTCACCGACCCAGTAGGTGACCAGGCCCGCGACGAGCAGCGTGAGGCTGCCCTCGTAGGCGCCCCACAGGGAGAGGACCAGCGTCGCGACCGTGCGCACGAAGGTGACGACGGTCGCCGAGGTGTTCAGCCGCTCGGTGGACGCGTCGGCGTAGATCCGGTCCGCGGAGCCTGCCATGGGCGCAACCTATCGCGCCCCACCCGGCGGTCCGGCGACACACCCCCGACGTGTCCCAGGGGTTCACCGACCGGTCATGTCCCGTGCCTAGGTTCCGGCGCGTGATCTGGTTGGCCGCTGCGTTCGCCCTGGCCAGCGCCGCGACCACCGCGCTCTCGACGTCGACCCAGCACCTGGCGACCGGCAGGGCCCCGGACGGCACCGGTCTCGTGGTCCTGATGAGGTTCCTCGTACGGCGCCCGGAGTGGCTGCTGGCGCTGATGCTCGGACCGGTCGGCTTCACGTTCCACGTGCTCGCGCTGCACCACGGCCCGATCGCGTTGGTGCAGCCGCTGGCGATCATGGGCATCGTGTTCGCCGTCCCGATCCGGGCGGCGCTCGCGCGCACCTGGCCCTCCCCCACGGAGCTCGGAGCCGTGGTCGTCACCGCCGCGGCGCTCTCCGTGCTCCTGCTGGCCTCCGACGCGCGGTCGGTGGAGCAGGCACCGCCGATGTTCACGCTGCTGCTCGCCGTGGGCGCCGCCGCGTGCGGCGCGGTGGCGGCGCTGGCGCTCGCGGGCGCCGCGGGCCACGCGACGGCCCGGGCGTTCCTGCTGGGGTGCGCGTCCGGCGTGCTGTTCGGGTTGATGGCGGTGCTGATCGAGGCCAGTCAGCTCTACCTCGACGAGCACGGCCCGCTCGGGCTCGCGACGACCTGGCTGCCCTACGCACTGGTGGCCGCCGGGCTGAGCGGGGTCTCGGTCAACCAGCTCGCCTACCGGCAGGCCCGGCTCTCGGCCTCGATGCCGGTCCTCAACGTCGTCAACGTGCTGCTGACGCTCGGCTTCGCGTACGTCGTGTTCCGCGAGGTGCCCGATCACTCGCTCGGGTCGGTCGCCGCGTCGGCCGGCGCGATCGCCGCCCTGTGCTGGGGCCTGTGGACCCTGGCGCGGATCGAGGACGACCTACCGGACGTGGCCGTCGCCCACGACGACGTACTTGGTGGACGTCATCTCGGGTAGTCCCATCGGGCCGCGGGCGTGCAGCTTCTGGGTGCTGATGCCGATCTCGGCGCCGAAGCCGAACTCACCGCCGTCGGTGAAGCGCGTCGAGGCGTTGACGAGCACCGCGGCCGAGTCGACCTCGGCGACGAACCGCCGCGCGGCGCGCTGGTCGTCGGTGACGATCGCGTCGCTGTGGGCGCTGGAGTAGCGCCGGATGTGGTCGATCGCCGCGTCGATGTCGGGCACGACCGCTGCGGCGATGTCGAGCGAGAGGTACTCCTCGGCGTAGTCGTCGTCGGTCGCGGGCACCACGCCTTCGTACGACGTGAAGGCGTCGTCGCCGTGGATCGTGACGTCGCGCTCCTGCAGGGCGGCGACCACGCGCGGCAGGAACGCGTCGGCGACATCGGCGTGGACGAGCAGCGACTCGGCGGCGTTGCACACCGAGGTGCGGTGGGTCTTGGCGTTGAGGACGATCGCGAGGGCCTTGTCGAGATCGGCGGCGGCGTCGACGTAGACGTGGCAGTTGCCGGCGCCGGTCTCGATGACCGGCACCATCGACTCCTCGACGACGGAGCGGATGAGGCCGGCGCCGCCGCGCGGGATCAGCACGTCGACCAGCCCGCGCGCCCGCATCAGCTCCTTGACGCTCTCGTGGGTGTCGCCCGGCACCAGCTGGACGACGTCGGCGTCGAGGCCGGCGCTCGCCACGGCGTCGCGCAGGACCGTGACGATCGCCGCGTTGCTGGACCGCGCGCTGGAGGAGCCACGAAGGAGCACCGCGTTGCCGGACTTGAGGCAGATGCCGGCGGCGTCGGCGGTGACGTTGGGGCGCGCCTCGTAGATCATGCCGACCACGCCGAACGGCACCCGCACCTGGCGCAGCTCGAGCCCGTTGGGGAGCACCCCGCCGCGCACGACCTCGCCGACCGGGTCGGCGAGCCCGGCGACGTCGCGCAGGCCCTGCGCCATGCCCTCGAGCCGCTCCGGCGTCAGCCGCAGCCGGTCGATGATGTTGGCCGGCGTGCCGTCGGCCTCCGCGCGGGCGACGTCCTCGGCGTTGGCCCGGAGCAGCTCGTCCGATCGCGCCACCAGAGCCTCGGCCATGGCGTGCAGCGCCGCGTCCTTGGTCGCCTGGGTGGCGATCGCCAGCGCGCGGCTGGCGGTTCGGGCGTTTCGGGCGACTTCGGCGAGGTCGGGCGAGATACTCACCCTCCCAGATTAGTGGCGTCGGGGCGGCAACCTCTCGGGCATCTCAGCCGTCTTGACTCACAACAGGCCAGCTCTGCGCTGCCCGTGATCCCGAGAGGAACAACGTGGTCCCCTACTCGTCCCCGCGTCGCGGGAGGTCGCTGCTCCGCGCCGTCCTCGCGGCCGCCGTCCTGGCGGCGCCCGCCGCCGTCGCCGTCTCCAGCCCCTCCCCGGCCCACGCCGAGGACGGGCCGACCGTCGTCCTCACCGCTCCCGACCGGGTGCGGACCTGGGAGCACGACAACACCGTGTGGACCGACTTCGGGCTCCGGGTCCGGGTGACCGGCGCCGCGCTCGAGCTCTGGTCGCAGCGCCCCGACTACGAGTCCGAGGTCGTCCTCACCCAGAAGCTGGCGGGCGGCGACGTGACGCTGCCCGAGGGCCTGACCGACCGGGTCGGCCGGCTCGGGGACTTCATCCGGCTGCGCTTCGTCCCGCTCAACGACGACGGCACGGTGGACGAGGACCGCACGCCGTTCGTCCGCAGGATCGACGGGTGCCTGAGCGCAGTGGCACGGCTCTCGCCCGACGCGACGTTCCGGTCGAACTATCCGCGCGGCTGTTGGTACAACCCGCTCGCCATCGGCTCCGTGCAGGGCATCCCTGCCGGCTGGACCGGCTCGGTCGTCGAGGAGTACTCCGAGACCGGCGTGAAGGTGCGGCCGGGCAAGTACGCCGTCACCGCGCAGATCGCGACGCCGTACGCCGACGCGCTCGGCATCGCGCAGGCGGACCGGCGGACCAGGACCACCCTCGTCGTGCGCGACTCCGAGGAGGGAGAGTGCCGCGGCGAGTGCCGTCAGCAGCACGGCGGTGACCTCAGCGACCCGACCACCCCCCTGCAGCCCGAGGCCAGCGAGCCGACCGGCCCCGGGGTCGGCTCCCTGGCCGGCCTGCCCGAAGGCACGCCCGTGCCGGACCTGCGGTCGCTGCCGGCGTTCGGCATCGAGCTCAACCGCAAGGGCACGCAGCTGCGCTTCGCGGCGAACGTGTGGAACAACGGCACCTCCGACCTCGTCGTCGACGGCTTCCGTCGCGAGGACGAGGACGTGATGGACGCCTACCAGTACTTCCTCGACGACGACGGCGAGGTTGTGGACTACGAGCCGGTCGGCGAGATGGAGTGGGACCCGGACCCGACCCACCAGCACTGGCACTTCACCGACTTCGCCACCTACCGCCTGCTGGCCGAGGACAAGACGACCGAGGTCGTGTCGGGCAAGGAGGCGTTCTGCCTCGCCAACACCGACGCGGTCGACCTGACGGCCGCGGGAGCCAACTGGACGGTCAGCTACGACGACCTCGGCAGCGTGTGCGGGGGGCTGGAGTCGCAGGCCATCCGCGAGGTGCTCGCGGCCGGCTGGGGCGACACCTACGCCCAGTTCCGCGCGGGCCAGGCGTTCCCGATCGCCAACGTGCCCGACGGCGTCTACTACATCCAGGTGCTCGCCAACCCGGAGCAGAACCTGATCGAGGCCGACACGGCCAACAACGAGTCCCTGCGCCGGATCCGCCTGATGACCAACGCCAAGGGCGAGCGGCGCGTCTGGGTCGCGCCCGTCGGCATCGTCGACGAGTCCGTGGGCATGTTCGGCTGACGACGAACTGGCAGGGTTCGGGGTCCGAACCGTCAATTGTCAATGCCGCCCGGGCGATCGCCCGGGCGGCATTGACGGTTCGGACCCCGAACCCTGCCAGTTCGTCGTGTCAGCCCTTGCGCTTCTCGATCTCCGCGGTCGCGGCCGGGAGGACGGTGTGGAGGTCGCCCACCACGCCGAAGTCGACGAGCTCGAAGATCGGCGCCTCCTCGTCCTTGTTGACGGCGACGATCGTCTTCGACGTCTGCATGCCGGCGCGGTGCTGGATCGCACCGGAGATGCCGTTGGCTACGTAGAGCTGCGGCGACACGACCTTGCCGGTCTGGCCGACCTGGAAGGTGTGCGGCTTCCAGCCCGAGTCGACAGCGGCACGCGACGCACCGACGGCAGCACCGAGCGAGTCGGCGAGCGCCTCGACGGCGGTGAAGTCGCCGCCGGTGCCGCGGCCACCGGAGACCACGATCGCGGCCTCGGTGAGCTCGGGGCGGCCGGTCGCCTGGCGCGGCTGCGACGCGACGATCTGCGCGCTCTTGGCGGCCGCGGAGATCTCGGCGGAGAACTGCTCGACGGCACCGGCGCCCGCACCCTCCTCGGGGGCGGCGGCGTTGGGCTTGACCGCGATGATCGGCGTGCCCTTGGTGACCTTCGCCTTGGCGGTGTAGCTGCCGGCGAAGACCGACTGGGTGGTCACCGGGACGCCGTCCTCGACCTGGACGTCGACCGCGTCGGTGATCAGGCCCGACTCGAGCTTGATCGCGAGCCGGCCGGCGATCTCCTTGCCCTCGCCCGAGGCGGGGACCAGGATCGCGGCGGGCGAGGCCTGCGCGGCGATCTGGGCCAGGACCTCGGCCTTGGGAGCCACCAGGTAGCCCTTGATCTCGGCGTCGTCGACGACGTAGACCTTGTCGGCGCCGTAGCCCTTGACCGTCTCGGCGGCGGCGTCGGCCTTGTCGGCACCGCCGATGAACACGGCGGACGGCGAGCCGATCCGCTTGGCGATCGCGAGGAGCTCGAGGGTCGGCTTGCGGACCGCTCCGTCGACGTGGTCGACCAGAACCAGAACTTCAGACATGTTCAATCGCTCCTCAGATGAACTTCTTCGCGGCGAGGAACTCGACCAGCGCCGTGGCGCCCGAGCCGTCCTCGTCCTTGACGATCTCGCCGGCGGTGCGCGGCGGACGGGCCGCGGTCTCCTCCACGGCGGTCCACGCGGCGTCGAGACCGACCTGGCCGGCGTCGACGCCGAGGTCGCTCAGCGAGTAGGTCTCGAGCGGCTTCTTCTTCGCCGCCATGATGCCCTTGAACGACGGGTAGCGCGCCTCACCGGACTGGTCGGTGACCGAGAGGACCAGCGGCAGCGTGCCGCCGATGACCTCGGTGGCGGCGTCGCCGTCGCGCTTGATGCGCACCTGGTCGCCCTGGGTCTCGACGACCGAGGCCAGCGTGACCTGCGGCAGGTCGAGACGCTCGGCCAGCATCGCCGGTACGACGCTCATGCCGGCGTCGGTCGAGGCCATGCCGCACATGACGAGGTCGGGGCGGCCGATCTTCTCGATGGCCTTGGCGAGCACCAGGGAGGTCGCGATCGCGTCGGAGCCGGCGATCGCGTCGTCCTTGACGTGGACGCCCTGGTCGGCACCCATCTGCAGGGCCTTGCGGACGGCGGCCTCGGCCTGCTCCGGACCGATGGTCAGGGCGGTGACGGTGACGTCCTCGCCCTTCTCCTTGATCTGGAGGGCCTGCTCGACGGCGTACTCGTCGAGCTCGGAGAGCAGGCCGTCGACGCCGACGCGGTCAACGGTGTTGTCCGACTCGAACCGCCGGTCGGCGGTGGCGTCGGGGACGTACTTCACACAGACGACAATGTTCATGGTTGTGGCCGGAAAGGCCCCTCCTGTGCACTCGTGACGCTCCCGCGGGGGAGCCGGTGTCGCTGGCTAGGGCAGCGTTGGGCAGGTTACCGCCCGGTTCGACGGCCCGCGAGGCGTGACCGTCGTGGACTGTGTCACATCGAGTGTCACACGGTGTGACACCAGTGATCTGCGCCACCCGGGAGGGGTCAGGGGCGGATGATCCGCTCCAGGAACCGGCCGACGATCAGGTAGACCACCGCCGCGATCCCGTAGTTGAACAGGGCGGTCTTGACGTCGCCGTTGGGGTTCTCGAACTGCTTGACCGGGTTGTCCAGGTCGAAGAACCCGAGGTCTACCCAGCTGTCCGCGAAGTCCTGGATACCTTGGACGAGCGCATTGTCGGGGTTCGCCTTGAGGGCGAAGCTGAACGCTGCGAACGCGAGCACCAGGGCGAGCGCGAGGCAGATCATCCAGAGCGTCCGCGCGACGATCCCGCGGATGCGCGCCACGGTCAGCACGGTGGTGTTCGCACCCGTCACCGCCGCTCGCTTCCCCTCGGTGTCCTTGCGCGTGTCGTCGGTCATGCCCTCACCGTCCCACGAACGAGGCCTTGCCCGGACCGTTCTCTATGAAGGATGTCATGCCGATCGTGCGGTCCTCGGTGGCGAAGGCGGACGCGAAGTGCTGGCGCTCGATGGCGAGCCCGGTCTCCAGGTCGCTCTCGAGACCCCGGTCGACGGCGTCCTTGATCGCCCGCAGGGCGTACGGCGCGGCCGCGGCGAACTGTCCCGCCCAGGCGACCGCCTCGGCGTACACCTGGTCGGCCGGGACCACGCGGTCGACGAGGCCGATGGCCAGCGCCTCCTCGGCCTTGACGAACCGGCCGCTGAAGAGCAGCTCCTTGGCGCGGCTGGGCCCGACCAGGCGGGCGAGCCGCTGGGTGCCGCCGGCGCCGGGAATGATCCCGAGCAGCACCTCGGGCTGGCCGAGGACCGCGTTCTCGGCCGCGAACCGGACGTCGGCGGCGAGCGCGAGCTCGCAGCCGCCGCCGAGGGCGTAGCCGTTGACGGCTGCGACGACCGGCTTGGGGATCCGCGCGACCGCGGTGACCGCGCCCTGCAGGGCGTCGACCCGGTCGACCATGTCGACGTACGACATGTCGGCCATCTCCTTGACGTCGTTGCCGGCGGCGAAGACCCGCTCGCCGCCCCACACGACGACCGCGCGCACGTCGGCGCGGCCGGTGGCCTCGGCCGCGGCGGCCCGCAGCTCGTCCTGCACCTGGAGGCTGATGGCGTTCATCTTGGGCCGGTCGAGCCGAATGGTCCCGACGCCGTCCGCGACTTCAAGGCGGACGAACTCGCTGGTCATCTGTGTCCTCTCCGTGTCGGCCGGTCGGCCTGCGCGCGCCATTGTGCCGGTGATCACCGGGCGCGGCCACGCCCGTCCCCCGGTTGGACGCGCGCAGGCACAATGGCGGGGTGAATCCCAGCCTGTGGCGTTCCCTCGGAGAGCGGTCCCCGGTGTGGCCGGGACGCAACTGGCCCCTCGGCGCGGAGTGGTCGGCGGAGTCGACCAACTTCGCGGTGTGGGCCCCGCACGCCGAGGAGGTGTGGCTGTGCATCTTCGACGACGAGGGCGGCGAGCAGCGGCACCAGCTCACCGAGTTCTCGCTCGGGATCTGGCACGGGGCGCTGCCCGGGATCGAGCCAGGCACCCGCTACGGCTACCGCGTCGACGGCCCGTGGGACCCCGACCAGGGCATGCGGTTCAACCCCCACAAGGTCCTGCTCGACCCCTACGGCCTCGCCACCTCGGGCACGATCACCAACGGCATCGAGCTCCTCGGCTACGACGTCGACGACCCGACCCGCCGCAGCGAGCTCGACTCCGCGGGCCACACCGCCCGCAGCGTGGTGGTCGACACCTCCTTCGACTGGGAGGACGACCGGCCGATGAAGCGCCGGTGGCGCGACTCGGCGATCTACGAGCTCCACGTCAAGGGCTTCACCCAGCTCCACGACCGGATCCCCGAACAGCTGCGCGGCACGTACGCCGGTCTCGGCCACCCCGTCGTGACGCAGTACCTCAACGACCTCGGGGTCACAGCGGTCGAGCTGCTGCCCGTCCACCAGTTCTTCTCCGAGCCGGCCCTGCTCGACCGGGGACTCACCAACTACTGGGGCTACAACAGCATCAGCTACTTCGCGCCGGACGCGGCCTACAGCTCCTCCGGCGACCGCGGCCAGCAGGTCGTGGAGTTCAAGCAGATGGTGAAGTCGCTCCACCGCGCCGGCATCGAGGTCATCCTCGACGTCGTCTACAACCACACCGCCGAGGCCGGGCCGATGGGGCCCACGCTGTCGTTCCGCGGGCTCGACGACCGCGGGTTCTACCGCCGGGTGCCGAGCGGGCAGGTGCCCGAGGGGCCGCCCGCCGAGTTCGACGACACCTACTGGGACGTCACCGGCTGCGGCAACACCGTCGACTCCGAGCACCCACTGGCGCTCCGGATGATCCTCGACTCCCTGCGGTACTGGGTGACCGAGATGCACGTCGACGGCTTCCGCTTCGACCTGACGTCCGCGCTGACCCGCACCCGGGTCGCCGACGGCATCCCGGTCGACATGAGCAGCAAGCTGCTCGTGGCGATCGGCCAGGACCCGGTCCTGCGCCACGTGAAGCTCATCGCCGAGCCCTGGGACGTCTCGATGGAGGGCTACCTCGTCGGCCGGATGCCGCCGCCGTGGGTCGAGTGGAACGACCAGTTCCGCGACACCATCCGCGACTTCTGGCGCGGCCAGGCGCAGACGCACGCGGTGGCCACCCGCCTCGCCGGGTCGTCGGACCTGTATGCCGACGACGGGCGCTCGGCGTACGCCTCGGTCAACTTCATCACCGCTCACGACGGGTTCACCGTGCGCGACCTGGTGTCCTACGACCACAAGCACAACGAGGCCAACGGCGAGGACAACCGCGACGGCACCGACAACAACCGGTCGTGGAACCACGGTGTCGAGGGCGAGACGGACGACCAGGAGATCGTCGCGCTCCGGCGCCGCCAGGCCGCCAACCTGATGGCGACGCTGTGCCTGTCCAACGGGGTGCCGATGCTGACGGCCGGCGACGAGCGCGGCCGCACGCAGGGCGGCAACAACAACGCCTATTGCCAGGACAACGAGATCTCCTGGGTCGACTGGAGCGCCGACAACGCGTGGCTCGACGTCTACGAGGCGACGAAGACCGCGCTCCGGCTCCGCCGTGAGCACCCGGCGCTGCGGCAGCGGCACTGGTTCGAGGGCGAGCCGACGATCGTCGGGGGGCCGAAGGACCTGGCGTGGCTGCACCCGAGCGGCCGCGAGATGACCGACGACGACTGGCACGACCCGGGGCTGCGCACCGTCGGGATGTTCGTGACGGGCAAGCCGCTGCGCTCCCCCGGACCCACGGGCGAGCAGCAGCTCGACGCGTCGTTCCTGATGTGGTTCCACTCCGGCGACCAGCCGGTCGACGTGCTGCTGCCCGAGAACGACTGGGTGCATGCCGGGGAGGTGGTGCTGTCGACCGACCCGGACCAGCCGGTGGGCAGCGACGCGGTGAGCGGCAAGGAGCTGCGGATCGGCCCGCGCAGCGTGGTCGTGCTGCGCGAGAAGGAGTAGGGCGTTCCGTCGCGAGGATTCGGTCGCGCGGGCGCAACCAGCGCCGCGCCCGTGCGTCTTCATCGGTACAGGGGCTCGACGAGCCCGCAACCGATCGAAGGAGCCACCGATGATCCGCCGTACCGCCCGCGCCGTGGCCGGCGCCGCCCTTGCCGGCGCCGCCGTCGCCGCGCTCGCCTCCCCCGCGGCCGCCGCCCACGAGGAGCGCTGGGACCCCCGCGACGACGGGAAGTGGGACGAGTTCGGGGAGATCTGGGGCACCGAGGTCGACTACGGCAAGCAGCTGAAGGTGAGGGCGTGGTTCGACCACTACACCGACGGCCACTACTTCATGGTCGACACCGTCGGCGACACCACCCCCGACTTCCTCATCGACTGGTGGACCGAGGACTTCGGTGCCGAGGGCGCCACCTACGTCTCGGTCCACCGGCTGCGCGACGGCGAGCCGACCCGGCTCCGATGCACCCCGGACACCGTGAAGTACGACGAGGACCTGCCGCACCAGATGTCGTTCACCGTCCCCGTCTCGTGCTTGAGGCTCGAGGGCGAGTCGCCGGAGAAGCTGCGCGTGCGGGGGAAGACCCACACCGTTGCCGCCGACAGCAACCCGGTCGACAAGGTGCGCTACACCGACTGGGTCACGCGAGGGTGACGACGCCGAGCTCGGCGACCGCGCTCAGGTGCGGGTTCCGCGGTACGGCGCGCACGGTGTAGCCGAACGGCCCGCTGCGACCGAGGTCGACGCCTCCGTCGAAGCGGTGCCGGCCGCCGTCGTAGGACTCCACCAGCCCGAGCGGCGCCACGTGGGTCTCGACGAGCACGTCGTCGGCGTCGACCCGGCCGTGCACCAGCTGGACCTCGACGTCCTCGGGCGAGAGGTCGCCGAGCGCGACGAACGCGCGCACCGTGAGCGTCGATCCCACCTCGACGGCGTCACCGATGCCGTGGGCCTCGACGTGCTCGATGCGGACGCCCGGCCAGCCGGCCTTCACGCGTCCCTTCCACTGCGCGAGGTCGCGGGCGCCGCGGTAGTCGCTGTTGAGCGAGCGGGCGTTCTGCGCCGCGGGGGCGTACAGCTCCCGCACGTAGTCGCGCACCATCCGGGTCGCTAGCACCTTGGGGCCGAGCGACTTCAGGGTGTGGCGCAGCATCTCGACCCATCGGGTCGGCACGCCCTCGTGGTCGAGGTCGTAGAACCGCGGCGTGACCTCGTTCTCGAGCAGGTCGTAGAGCGCCGCTGCCTCGAGGTCGTCGCGCTTGTCGACGTCGTCGACCCCGTCGACCGACGGCAGCGCCCAGCCGTTCTCGCCGTCGTACCACTCGTCCCACCAGCCGTCGAGGATCGAGAGGTTGAGGCCGCCGTTGAGCGCTGCCTTCATGCCCGAGGTGCCGCACGCCTCGTAGGGCCGCAGCGGGTTGTTGAGCCACACGTCGCAGCCGGGGTAGAGCGGCTGCGCCATCGCGATGTCGTAGTTGGGCAGGAACGCGATCCGGTGACGCACGTCCTCGTCGTCGGCGAACTGGACGATCTGCTGGATCAGCCGCTTGCCGCCGTCGTCGGCGGGGTGCGCCTTGCCGGCGATCACCAGCTGGACCGGGCGCTCCGGGTCGAGCAGCAGCTTCCGGAGCCGCTCCGGGTCGCGCAGCATCAGCGTGAGCCGCTTGTACGACGCCGCGCGGCGCGCGAAGCCGATCGTCAGCACGTCGGGGTCGAGGGCGCTGTCGATCCAGCCGAGCTCGGCCTTCGACGCCCCGCGCTTCTCCCAGGACTTGTGCAGCCGCCGGCGCGCGTCGTGGACCAGCCGCTCCCGCAGCACCCGCTTGGTGCGCCACATGTCGCCGCTCGACACGTGGTCGACCGCGGCCCAGAAGGCTTCGGTGTCGTCACCGCTCGGGTCGGCGCCGTGCGCCGCCGCCAGTGCGAAGATCTCGCGCGCGACCCAGGTGGGCGCGTGCACGCCGTTGGTGATCGAGGAGATCGGCACCTCGGCCTCGTCGAACGCCGGCCAGAGGCCGTTGAACATGCCGCGGCTCACGTGCCCGTGCAGCTGGGAGACGCCGTTGGCCCGCTGGGCGAGCCGGAAGCCCATCACGGCCATGTTGAAGACACCGGGGTCGCCGCCCTCGTAGTCCTCCGCGCCGAGCGCGAGCACCCGCTCGACCGGGACGCCCGGCGTGGCGCCGGCGTCGCCGAGGTACTGCTCGACGAGCTCGCGCGGGAACCGGTCGATGCCCGCCGGCACCGGCGTGTGCGTGGTGAAGACGGTGGACGCCCGGCCCACCTCGATCGCGGTGTCGAGGTCCAGCCGGGGTCCGGCCGGGTCGACGGTGAGCTCGCGGATCCGCTCGATGCCGAGGAACCCTGCGTGGCCCTCGTTGGTGTGGAACACCTCGGGCTCGGGCGCGCCGGTGATCCGGCAGTAGGCGCGCAGCGCGCGGACGCCGCCGATGCCGAGCAACAGCTCCTGGCGCAGGCGGTGCTCGCTGTTGCCGCCGTAGAGGCGGTCGGTGATCTCGACGTAGTGGTCGGGGTTGCCCTCCACGTCGGTGTCGAGCATGAGCAATGGCACCCGGCCGACGCTCGCGACCCAGATGCGCGCGAGCAGGTCGGGGCCGTCGGGCAGCTGGATCGAGATGGTGGCGCGGCTGCCGTCTGCCTCGCGGAGCAGCGAGATCGGCAGGCCGTCGGGGTCGAGCACCGGGTAGGTCTCCTGCTGCCAGCCCTCGCGGGAGAGCGACTGCTTGAAGTAGCCGTGCCGGTAGAGCAGGCCGACGCCGACGATCGGCACGCCGAGGTCGCTCGCGGCCTTGAGGTGGTCGCCGGCGAGGATTCCCAGGCCGCCGGAGTACTGGGGCAGCACCGCGGTGATGCCGAACTCGGGCGAGAAGTAGGCGATCGAGCGCGGCGTCTCTGCTCCGGCGTTCTGGAACCACCGCGGCTCGGTGAGGTAGTGCTCGAGGTCGCCGCGCGCCTGGGCGAGCCAGCTGACGAAGCCCTCGTCGTCGGCGAGCTGCTGCCAGCGCTCGGGCGGGACCTCGCCGAGCAGCCGTACCGGGTCGTGGCCGACGGCCTCCCAGAGCTCGGGGTCGACGGCGGCGAACACGTCCTGGGTCGGCGGGTGCCACGACCACCGCAGGTTGGCGGCCAGCTCCCCGAGCGCCGTCAGCGCCGGGGGGAGGACGGGACGGACCGTGAATCGCCTGATCGCTCGCACGATCCGACGTTAACGCTCCCAGTTGAACGTTCCAAGACCGCATCGTCCAGACCAATTCGCCGCGACGTGTCGTCACACGTAACCGCAGGGCCCGACGGCCGTTAACCGGGCGAACGGGCGAGGCAGATTACATGGGGGCTGCCTCGCTCGTTCTTTCACTCCTCCGACCGTGCGTCCCGTCCGACTACCGTGACCGTCGTGCTGGACGTGACCGACTACCAGGCCCGGGTGGCCGCGCTGGTGAGCCCGACCGGGGCCGAGGACCTGCCGATCGCGGAGGCGGTCGATCGGGTGCTGGCCGCACCCGTCGAGGCGCCGGAGCCGCTGCCGGCGTTCGACAACTCCGCGATGGACGGGTACGCCGTCCGCGCCGCCGACGTCACCGGCGCCACCGAGGAGTCGCCCGTGCGGCTGCCGGTCGGCGACGACATCCCGGCGGGCGCGCCGATCGGCGAGCTCGCGCCTGGCACCACTCGCCGGATCATGACCGGGGCGCCCCTCCCCCGCGGCGCGGACGCGGTCGTGGAGGTCGAGGCCACCGACGGCGGCACCGACGAGGTCGAGATCCGGGCGGCCCGCTCCGCGGGCACGTTCGTACGCCGCGCCGCGGGCGACGTGGCGGTCGGCGCGACGGTGCTGGAGCCCGGTGCGGTGCTCGGCGCGGCCCAGGTCGGGCTGCTCGCCGCGCTGGGCGTGACCGAGGTGTCGGTGCGCCGCCGGCCCCGGGTGCTCGTCTGCTCGACCGGGTCGGAGCTGGCCGAGGACCCCGACCCCGCTGCCGGCCAGATCCGCGACTCCAACGGCGCCCTGCTCGCCGCGGCCGTCGAGCAGGCCGGTGGGCTGGCGGTGCGCCAGCTCTGGGTCGCCGACGACGTGCCGGCGTTCCTCGCCGCGCTCGACGACGCGCTCGTCGACGTCGACCTCGTGCTCACCACCGGCGGGGTCAGCGCCGGCGCCTACGAGGTCGTCAAGGACGCCCTCGGCTCCCGCGGCGTCGAGTTCCTCAAGGTGGCCATGCAGCCCGGGATGCCGCAGGGGTGCGGCCACTACGCGGGCCCCGGAGGCGCCGTACCGATCGTCTGCCTTCCGGGCAACCCGGTGAGCGCGCTGACGTCGTTCGAGGTCTTCGTGCGCCCCGCCCTGCGCGCCGCCTACGGCCACCCGCGGCCGCAGCGCCGGGTCGTCCGGGCCACCCTCACCGATGCCGTCGACAAGCCCGCGGGCAAGCGGCAGCTGCGGCGCGGCCGGCTCGACCCCGACGCGGGGACCGCGACCCCGTGGGGGCCGCCGGGGTCGGGCTTCCTCGGCTGGTTCGCCGGCGCCGACTGCCTGATCGACCTGCCCGCCGACGTCACCTCGGTCCCGGCCGGCGCCGAGGTCGACGTCTGGGACCTGCTGGGCTGAGCCGGGCCGACCCGCGACCGGACACCCCTCGCCCTCGCAACCAGGAGCGTGGTTGGGTTGGAGCCATGGTCGGACGCATTCCTGTGATCGACGTGATGCCGCTGGTCGGACCCACCGGAGCGCAGGGCAGGCTCCCGGCGAAGGCCACGGTCGGCGAGCCCCTCCCCGTCTCGGCGACGGTGTTCCGGGAGGGGCATGACCAGTACGCCGCGGAGGCCGTGCTCATCGGCCCCGACGGCGTACGACGACCGCCGGTGCGCATGCGACGGCTCGACACCGTCGACCGGCACACGGTCGACCGCCACGTCGCCTGGGTGACGCCCGACGCGCCCGGCGCGTGGGCGTTCGAGGTGCACGCCTGGTCCGACCCGCTGCACACCTGGCAGCACGACGCCGGCATCAAGATCCGCGCCGAGGTCGACGTGGAGCTGATGTTCACCGAGGGCCGGATCCTGTTCGAGCGCGTGCTCGCGGTGGGCGGGCTGAGCTCGGAGGAGAAGGAGGTCGTCGAGGGCGCGATCGCCGCGGCCGACGACACGACCCGTCCGGCGCTCGCCCGGCTCGCCCAGCTGGAGTCGCCGGAGCTCACCGAGGTGCTGCACGCCCACCCGCTGCGCGAGCTGCTCACGGTCGAGGGCCCGTTCCCGCTCTACGCCGACCGGCGGCGCGCGCTCTTCGGCAGCTGGTACGAGTTCTTCCCGCGCTCCGAGGGCGCCCGCCACGACCCCGAGACCGGCAAGGTCGAGAGCGGCACGTTCCTCACCGCGGCCGAGCGGCTCGAGGCGGTCGCGGCGATGGGCTTCGACGTCGTCTACCTGCCGCCGATCCACCCGATCGGGGAGGTCAACCGGAAGGGCCCCAACAACACGCTGACCCCTGGCCCCGACGACCCGGGCTCTCCGTGGGCGATCGGCAGCAGGTTCGGCGGCCACGACGCCGTCCATCCCGACCTCGGCACGGTCGCCGACTTCGACGCCTTCGTCGCGCGCGCCTCCGAGCTGGGCCTCGAGGTCGCGCTCGACCTGGCGCTCCAGGCGGCGCCCGACCACCCGTGGGTCAGGGAGCACCCGGAGTGGTTCACCACCCGCGCCGACGGCACGATCGCCTACGCCGAGAACCCGCCGAAGAAGTATCAGGACATCTATCCGATCAACTTCGACAACGACCCCTCCGGCATCGCGCAGGAGGTGCTCCGGGTCGTGCGGCACTGGATGGACCACGGCGTCCGCATCTTCCGCGTCGACAACCCGCACACCAAGCCGGTGGCGTTCTGGGAGTGGCTGCTCGCGCAGGTGCGGGGTACAGACCCCGACGTGCTCTTCCTGTCCGAGGCGTTCACGAAGCCTCCGATGATGCGCACGCTCGGCGCGATCGGCTTCCACCAGTCCTACACCTACTTCACCTGGCGCACCGCGAAGGAGGAGCTCGCCGACTACCTGGTCGAGGTGAGCTCGGAGTCCGACCACCAGATGCGGCCGAACTTCTTCGTGAACACGCCCGACATCCTCCACGCGTTCCTGCAGTACGGCGGCCCGCCGGCCTTCAAGATCCGCGCGGTGCTCGCGGCGATGGCCTCGCCCAGCTGGGGCGTCTACGCCGGCTACGAGCTGTTCGAGCACGTGGCCGTGCGTCCGGGCAGCGAGGAGTACCTCGACTCGGAGAAGTACCAGATCCGCATCCGCGACTGGAAGGCGGCCGATGCCGGCGCGGACGGCACGCGGACGCTGGCGCCGTACCTCACCAGGCTCAACGAGATCCGGCGCGCCCACCCCTCGCTCCAGCTGCTGCGCAACCTGAAGATCCACGCCACCGACGACGACCACATCCTGTGCTTCACCAAGACAGCCGGGTCTCGTGACGGCCGCGGGGCGGCCTCCTCGACCACCGGCACCAGCGACGACATCGTGATCGTCGTGGTCAACCTCGACCCGCACACCACCAGGGAGACGATGCTGCACCTCGACCTGCCGGCGCTCGGCCTCGCGCCCGACGCCCGCTTCTCCGTCCTCGACGAGCTCAGTGGCAACGAGTGGCAGTGGGGTGAGCACAACTACGTGCGGCTCGACCCCCAGGTCGAGCCCGCCCACGTCCTCACCGTGCGGAGGCACGGGTGACGGCGCCCGGCCACCCCGGTCACGTCGTCCTCAACGACGAGCCGGAGTGGTACCGCACCGCCGTCTTCTACGAGGTGCTCGTTCGGTCGTTCCGCGACTCCGACGCCGACGGCACCGGTGACTTCCGCGGGCTGACCGAGAAGCTCGACTACCTCGCCTGGCTCGGCGTCGACTGCCTGTGGGTGCCGCCGTTCTTCATGTCGCCCCTGCGCGACGGCGGCTACGACGTCTCCGGCTACACCGAGGTCCTGCCCGAGGTCGGCACCGTCGAGGACTTCCAGGAGTTCCTCGACGAGGCGCACAAGCGGGGCATCCGCGTGATCATCGACTTCGTCATGAACCACACGAGCGACGCGCACCCGTGGTTCCAGGCCTCGCGCAGCGACCCCGACGGCCCCTACGGCGACTTCTACGTCTGGTCCGACACCGACGAGCTCTACCAGGACGCGCGCATCATCTTCGTCGACACCGAGCCGTCGAACTGGACGTGGGACCCGGTGCGCGGGCAGTACTTCTGGCACCGCTTCTTCCACCACCAGCCCGACCTCAACTTCGACAACCCCGCGGTCCACGACGCGATGCTCGAGGCGCTGTCGTTCTGGCTCGACATGGGCCTCGACGGGTTCCGGCTCGACGCCGTCCCCTACCTCTACGAGCGCCCGGGCACCAACGGCGAGAACCTCCCCGAGACGCACGAGTTCCTCCGGAAGGTCCGCAAGTACGTCGACGACCACTACCCGGGCCGGGTGCTGCTCGCCGAGGCCAACCAGTGGCCGGCCGACGTCGTCGACTACTTCGGCAAGGGCGACGAGTGCCACATGTGCTTCCACTTCCCGGTGATGCCGCGCATCTTCATGGCGGTCCGGCGGGAGTCGCGCTTCCCGATCTCCGAGATCCTCGACCAGACGCCGCCGATCCCCGACGGCTGCCAGTGGGGCATTTTCCTGCGCAACCACGACGAGCTGACGCTCGAGATGGTCACCGACGACGACCGCGACTACATGTGGGGCGAGTACGCCAAGGACCCGCGGATGAAGGCCAACATCGGCATCCGCCGCCGGCTCGCGCCGCTGCTCGACAACGACGTCAACCAGATGGAGCTGTTCACCGCTCTCCTGCTCTCGCTGCCGGGCTCGCCGGTCCTCTACTACGGCGACGAGATCGGCATGGGCGACAACATCTGGCTCGGTGACCGGGACGGCGTACGCACCCCGATGCAGTGGACGCCCGACCGCAACGCCGGCTTCTCGGCGGCGACGCCGGGCAAATTGCACCTGCCCGTTATCCAGGACCCTGTCTACGGGTATCAGTCGACCAATGTCGAAGCGCAGCTCGAGAACGCCTCCTCACTCCTGCACTGGACGCGTCGGATGATCCACGCGCGCCGCAAGCACCCCGCGTTCGGGCTCGGCACGTTCACCGACCTCGGCGGCTCGAACCCGAGCGTGCTCTCCTACGTCCGCGAGCACGACGACGGCAGCCCCGACGGCGACGTGATCATGTGCGTCAACAACCTCTCCCGGTTCCCGCAGCCGGTCGAGCTGGACCTGCGCCGGTTCGAGGGCCGGGTCCCGGTCGAGCTGCTCGGCGGCGTGCCGTTCCCCGCCGTCGGCGAGCTGCCCTACCTGCTGACGCTCAGCGGCCACGGGTTCTACTGGTTCCGGCTCACCGACCCCGACACGACGGGGAGGCCGGTGCTCTGATGGCCACCCGGCTGGAGTCCCTGCACGAGTACATCGGCCAGGCCCGCTGGTTCGGTGGCAAGGGCCGTGACTTCTCGGTCACCGGCGTGACCCGGCTCGGCGAGGTCGGCGACCCCGGCGACGGCCACCGGGTCGTCGTGGACCTCGTCGAGCTCACCTATGACGACACGGGCGAGCGCGAGCTCTACCAGCTGCCGCTGGTGCTCTACGACGAGCCCGAGGGCCGCCTCGACCACGCATTCGTGGGCTGGTGGCAGGAGGGCGAGGGCGACGACGACTGGGTGCACGCCTACGACGCCGTCCACGACCGGGCCGCGATGGCGCGCTACCTCGAGACGTTCGTGCGCACCCCGACCTCCCCGGTGGTCGAGGGGTCTCGACAACCGGACGAAAGCCGTCACGCGACCCTCACCTTCGTCCGGCTCGAGGGCCACGAGCTCGACCCCGACACCCACGGCACCCTCTTCAGCGGCGAGCAGTCCAACTCCTCGGTGCTGTACGGCGAGGACGCCGTGCTCAAGGTGTTCCGGAAGATCACGCCGGGCGAGAACCCCGACATCACCACGCACCGGGTGCTGACCGAGGCGTCGTCCGAGCACGTCGCCCAGCTGTACGGCTGGATCGAGGCGCAGACCCACGACGGGATCCTCCACCTCGCGATGCTCCAGCAGTTCCTGCGCACCGCGAGCGACGGTTGGGACCTGGCCGTCGCCAGCGTGCGCGACCTGTTCGCCGAGGCCGACCTGCACGCCGAGGAGGTCGGCGGCGACTTCGCGTCCGAGGCGGCGCGGCTCGGGGTCGCCCTCTGCGAGGTGCACCAGCAGCTGGGCGAGTCGTTCGGCACCGGCACCGTGAGGGGCAGCCACGTCGCCGAGCTGATGAACGACCGCCTCGACGAGGCGATCAAGGTCGTCAGCGAGCTCGAGGAGCACGCCGACCGCCTCCGTGGCGCGTTCGCCGCGCTCGGCGACCTCGGCGACCTGCCGGTCCAGCGCATTCACGGCGACCTGCACCTCGGCCAGACGCTGCGCACCGTGCTCGGCTGGAAGCTCGTCGACTTCGAGGGCGAGCCCGCCAAGCCGCTGGCCGAGCGGCTGTTGCCGGACTCCCCGTGGCGCGACGTCGCGGGCATGCTCCGGTCGTTCGACTACGCGCCGCACGCGGTCGCGTGGTCGGTGCCCGAGGAGGACCGCGACGTGCTGGAGCAGCGCCGGCACCGGGCCGAGGAGTGGGCGGCCCGCAACAAGCGCGCGTTCCTCGAGGCCTACACCGACAACGACGAGCTCACCCACGAGCAGGGCGTGCTCGTCGCGGCGTACGTCGCTGACAAGACCGTCTACGAGTGCGTCTACGAGGCCCGCAACCGGCCATCGTGGCTGCCGATCCCGCTCTCGGCGATCGCACGGATCGGAACCCCATGACGACTCCCGAACCCCCCACCGCACGGACCTTCGCGCCCACGCTCGGCGAGGTCGACCTGCACCTGGTCAACGAGGGGCGGCACGAGCAGCTCTGGCAGGTGCTCGGCGCCCACGTGCGGGAGCTGCCCGACCCCGCCACCGGCAAGCCGGTCGCTGGCACGTCGTTCGCGGTCTGGGCGCCCGCCGCCCACGCCGTCAGCGTCATCGGCGACTTCAACGGCTGGGACGGCAACGCCCACCCGATGCGCACCCTCGGCGAGTCCGGCGTGTGGGAGACGTTCGTGCCCGGCATCGACGGCGGCACGACGTACAAGTACCTGATCCACGGAGCCGACGGCATCTGGCGGCAGAAGGCCGACCCGATGGCGTTCTACGCCGAGCAGCCGCCGGCGACCGGGTCGCGGGTGTTCCACTCCAGCCACACCTGGACCGACGACGCGTGGCTGGCGCAGCGCGCCCGCCGTACCGCCGTCTACGAGCCGATGTCGGTCTACGAGATGCACCTCGGGTCGTGGAAGCGCCACCCCGACGGGTCGTTCTGGACCTACGACGAGCTCGCCGCCGACCTGCCCGACTACCTCGCCGACCTCGGCTTCACCCACGTCGAGCTGATGCCGGTCATGCAGCACCCCTTCGGCGGCTCGTGGGGCTACCACGTGACGTCGTACTTCGCGCCCGACGCGCGCTTCGGCGACCCCGACGGGCTGCGCCGGCTCATCGACCGGCTGCACAACGCCGGCATCGGCGTGATCCTCGACTGGGTGCCGGGCCACTTCGCCACCGACGAGTGGGCGCTGGTGCGGTTCGACGGCACGCCGCTCTACGAGCACGGCGACCCGCGGCGCGGCTGGCACCCCGAGTGGGGCTCCCACATCTTCAACTTCGGGCGCAGCGAGGTCGCCAACTTCCTCTACGCGAACGCCGTCTACTGGCTCGAGGAGTTCCACGCCGACGGCCTGCGCGTCGACGGCGTCGCCTCGATGCTCTACCTCGACTATGCGCGCGGCCACGACCAGTGGCTGCCCAACGAGTACGGCGGCCGCGAGCACCTCGAGGCGGTGCGCTTCCTCCAGGAGATGAACGCCACCGTCTACAAGCGGGTGCCCGGCGTGGTCACCATCGCCGAGGAGTCCACCGCCTGGCCCGGTGTCACCGGCGCGACCTCGGGTGGCGGGCTCGGCTTCGGCTTCAAGTGGAACATGGGCTGGATGCACGACACGCTCGGCTACCTCCAGCGCGAGCCGGTGCACCGCGCGTGGCACCACGGCGAGCTGACGTTCTCGCTCGTCTACGCGTTCTCGGAGAACTACGTGCTGCCGCTCAGCCACGACGAGGTCGTGCACGGCAAGGGCTCGCTCCCGCGCAAGATGCCGGGCGACAAGTGGCAGCAGATGGCCAACCTGCGGGCCTACCTCGCGTTCATGTGGGCCCACCCCGGCAAGCAGCTGGTCTTCATGGGCAGCGAGTTCGCCCAGGAGAGCGAGTGGGCCGAGCAGCGCGAGCTCGACTGGAGCCTCCTCGGCGACCCGCTGCACAGCGGCATGCACGCGCTGGTCCGCGACCTCAACCACCGCTACCGCGACCTGCCCGCCCTGTGGCGGCAGGACAACGAGCCCGCCGGGTTCTCGTGGATCGACGCCCAGGACGCGGGGCACAACGTCGTCTCGTTCCTCCGCCACGGCGGCGACGGCGTGCCGGACCTCGCGTGCGTGGTGAACTTCGCCGCGGTCCCCCACCACGACTACCGCCTCGGCCTGCCGGTCGCCGGCCGGTGGGAGGAGGTGCTCAACACCGACGCCGAGTCCTATGGCGGCTCGGGCGTGGGCAACATGGGCGCGGTCGAGGCTGTCGCGTCGCCCGACCTCGAGGCGCGCGCCCCGGGCGGTCAGCCCGCGGTCGCCGTACTCTCGCTGCCGCCGCTGGCCGCACTGTGGCTGAAGGCGCCCGACCCCGACGTGGTGCCGGGAGCGGTCACTACGGCGACCGACGCGGACGACCCGACCGGCCCGCTCTGAGCCTCCGGCCCGCCCACTAAGGTGGCCCTGTGCCGGGGCAGGAGATCGAGCTGACGACCGTCGACGAGGGCGTCGCCCGCATCGCCTGGTCCCCCGACCTCGCGGAGCGCGGCTGGCAGGCCGCGGTCGACGTCGTACGACGCGAGGTGGCCGCGGCCCTCGCCGAGCACGGCCGGGTCGAGACCAAGGTGCCCGCCGACGACCCCGACGCGCAGCGGATCGCGACCTGGTCCGGACTGCGGCGCGAGGGCGTGCAGCGCGGCGTCGGCGGCGACCTGGTCGTCTACGCCCGGCTGGCCGACGACGTGCCGGTGCACGAGCCGGGCGGCTTCCGGGCGCTGCTCAACTCGTTCCTCCCGCGCAAGCGGGCGATCAGCCAGATGCTGGTGCGCGACCTCTCCGACGAGCCGCGGGTGCTGATGTGCCAGCTGACCTACAAGAACGACTGGGACCTGCCCGGCGGCGTGGTCGAGGTCGGCGAGTCGCCGCTGCTGGCGGTCGGGCGCGAGGTCGAGGAGGAGCTCGGCCTGCACCTGTCCCCCGGTCGGCTGCTGCTCACCGACTGGCTGCCGCCATGGGGCGGCTGGGACGACGCGCTGTGCCTCGTCTTCGACGGCGGCGCCCACGACGCAGCGCTCGTCGACAGCATCATCCCGCAGGCGCGGGAGATCCGGTCAGCGGCGTTCTGCACCCTCGACGAGGTCGACGAGCGGGCGGCCGACTTCACCGCTCGCCGCGTCCGCGCCGCGCTCGCCGGCATCGCGGGCGGCGGTACGCCGTACACCGAGTCGGGCCGCTGAGGCCGGCGGGCGGAGCGCGACCAGCACGCCCAGCACGAGGATCGCCCCGCCGACCAGCTCACCCGCGGACGGCCGCTCGTCGAGCAGCAGCCACGCCGAGCCCATCGCGACCGGCGGCACCAGCAGGATCCACGGCACCACCGCCGCCGACGGGTTGCGCGAGAGCAGCCCGTTGAAGATGCCGTAGCCGACGAGCGAGGCGAGGCCGGCGGTGTAGAGCGTGGACAGCGCCGCCTGCCAGCCGAACGCGTCGACCGCCTGGGACAGGCCGTCCGGGCCGTCGATGACGAGCGACAGCAGGACCAGCGGCACGGGTACGACGACCGCGGACCACACCGTGAGCGCCAGCCCGCCCGTCGCGCCGGACGCGCGCGAGACGACGTTGCCGATCGCCCACAGCAGCGCGGCGACCAGGCAGAGGGAGAGCGCGAGCAGGGGGACGTGGCCCCCACGCCCGAGTCCCACGACCACCAGTCCGGCCGCGCCGAGCGCCACGCCGGCGACCTGGGCCGGAGTCGGCCGCTCGCGCAGCACCGCGGCCGCGATCACGATCGTCAGCACGACCTGGGCCTGGAGCACCAGACCGGCGAGGCCCGCGGGCATCCCGGCCGCCATCGCGGTGTAGAGGAACGCGAACTGGCCGAGCGACATGAATGCCCCCACCGCCAGGATGACCCGCCACGGCACGTCCGGCTTCGGCAGCAGGAAGATCGCCGGCACCACGACGACCGTGAACCTCAGCGCCAGGAACAGCAGCGCCGGGACCTCGTCGCTGCTGTCCGCCGCCATGCCCCAGTCGATGACGACGAAGTTGAAGCCCCAGATCGAGGCGACGAGGGCAGCGAGGAGCGAGTCACGGCGGGACACGTCGTCCAGTCTGGCGGCGCAGATCATGAAGCACCAGCGAACAAAACTGCAGATAAACGGGTAGCGTTGCTGCATGATCGATCTGGCTGCCCTCGCCGGTCTCCGGGCCGTCGCGACCCATGGCTCGGTGATCGCCGCGGCGACGGCCACCGGCTTCACGCCGAGCGCCGTCTCCCAGCAGGTGAAGCGCCTCGAGAAGCAGGTCGGGGTCCCCCTGCTGGAGCGTGTGGGCCGCGGCGTCATCCTCACCAGCCACGGCCAGCACCTCGTCGAGTCGGGCGAGCGGGTGCTCGCCGACCTCGAGGCGCTCGAGGCCGATCTCCAGCACCGCGCCGGCGTGGTGACCGGCCACATCCGGCTGGTGGCGTTCTCCACCTCGATGCGCGGGATGGTCGCGCCCGTGGCCCGGCGGCTGCTCGACACCTATCCGGACCTGCGGCTGACCCTCGAGGAGCGGGAGCCCTGGGAGACCGTCGACCTGGTGGCGAGCGGCCGCTGCGACGTCGGGCTCGTGCATCGCTGGGGCGGCGTGGCGTTCGCGGTGCCCGACCACGTCGTGACGACCCGGGTCGCCGACGATCTCGCCGACCTGATCGTGCCCCGCGACCACCCCCTCGCCGGCCGGGGCACGGTGACGCCGCACGACCTGCTCGACGTCGGCTGGATCGCCACGCCCGAGAACACCATCTGCCGCCAGTGGCTGCACCGGATGTACGACGGGACGGGCCGGCCGCCGCGGATCGCGCACGTCTCCTTCGAGTTCGAGTCCCACCTCGCGCTCGTCGCGGCGGGCCTCGGGGTCGCGCTGGTGCCGCGGCTGGGCCGGGCCCCGCTCGGCGACGACGTCGTCGCGGTCGAGGTCACCGACCCCCGCCCCGTGCGCCTGGTCGACGCCCTCCACCGCCGCACGATGACCGACTCCCCCGCCGTCGACGCGGTCCTCGCCGCCCTCCGCACCCCCTGACCCCCGAGTCGGCAGAAGCTCGCACGCGCGGAGGCGCGAGTCGGCAGAAGTTCACACGCGCGGAGGCGCGAGTCGGCAGAAGTTCACACGTGCCGAGGCGCGAGTCGGCAGAAGTATGTGACCACCTTCTGCCGACTCGACCGGTCTGAGCGACCAACTTCTGCCGACTCGCGCTCCCTCAGCTGCGAGCTTCTGACGACTCGCGCTCCCTCAGCTGCGAAGTTCTGCCGACTCGGCGGCGTCGAGGGCCTCGCGGGCGAGCATCGTGGAGCCGACGACGGCGGCGGGCATCATCGCCACGGCACCGAACGGCACCAGGAAGCACAGCTGCACGGCCACGCCGAAGCCGAGCATCGTCGGCTCGTGGTCCTTGAGCAGCGCCTTGCGGGCGGCGCGGTCCATGCCGCGCGCCTCCAGGGCACGGGAGACCAGCTCGCCGGCGAGCAGCCGCCCGGAGACGACGACGCCGAGGACGGCGCCGAGGATCGCCCCGATCACGGGCAGCAGGCCGACCAGGAAGACGCAGATCGTGGTGACGAGGCCCAGGAGGATCAGGCCGATGCCGTCGCGGATCCCGCGCAGCCAGCCGACACCGGACTCCGGCACCTCGCCGCCGAGCATGAGCTCGGTCTCCTTCCAGATCCTCTCGTAGAAGGGGTCGCCGACAGCGAGCGTGAGCCCGGTGAACGTCACGATCGACAGGAACCCGGCGCCCACGACGAGCGCGACGTAGAGACCCCAGCGCAGCACGCGGCGCCAGAGCGTGGACCAGTCGTCGGCGAACGGCGTGGCCCACCCGATCAGGTCGTCGGCGAACACGACCAGCGCCACCAGGGCCGCGACGAGCACGACCAGCATCACGAGGGCGGGCACGATGCCGAGCAGCATCAGTCCCGGCCGCTGCCGCCACATCTTCAGGCCGCGGAACAGGAAGCCCGCGCCGTGCGCGAACGTCATGGCCGGTCCTCGTCCCGCCCCGCCCGGCTCAGAAGAGCGCCGAGGCGAGGGCCTGCCGGCCCTTGAGGACGCGGGGGTCGTCATTCCCGACCGCGCCGAAGAGCCCGATCAGGTGCTCGCGGGCGCGGTCGCGGTCCTTGCCGGCGGTACGCCGGACCAGCTCGATCAGTCGCGCGAAGGCGTCCTCGACGTGGCCGCCGAGCATGTCGAGATCGGCCACCAGCGTCTGGGCGTCGACGTCGTCGGGCGCGGCGGCGGCAGCGGCACGCGCCTCGTTGAGGTCGACCCCCTGGGTGCGCTGGAGCACCTTGGCCATCGCCAGGCCGGCGGCGGCCTCGGTGTCGGCCGGGTTGGCGTCGACGAGCTTCTGGTACTCCGCCACGGCGGTGTCGATGTCCCCCGCCTCGAGCGCGTCCTGGGCCGGCGCGTACCGCGGGTCGACAGCCTGCTCCGCGTCGTCGCCACCCGCGGCCGGAGCCGCGCCCGACTGCGGCTGGTGGCGGCCGGTGATGCCCTGGGAGGTCAGCTGCTGCGCGAGCTGGTTGAAGAGCGTGCGGATGTCGTCGATGGGCGCCGCGCCCGGGATCGGCTGGGTCGCCGGCCGGCCGTCGAGGATGACGAGCATCAGCGGCACCTGCGGGATCTGCATCGCCTGCGCGATCTGCGGCACGGCATCGACGTCGACGGACGCGGCGAGGAAGCGGCCGTCGTACTCGCCCGCGACGGTCGCCACGTCGGCCGCCATCTGGGTGCTCTCCGGCGACTGCGACGGCGAGTGGAACACCAGCACGACCGGAGCCGTCATCGACGACTCGAGGACGGACTGGAAGTTCTGCTCCGTGATCTCGACGGAGTACGCCGACGAGGCCGCCGCCGGAGCGGGATCGCCGCCTGCCGCCACCTGCGCGGGTCGGGCGGGCTGGGCCGGTCGCTTGAGCGCGGAGAGGTCGATCGCTCCACCGCGCAGGGGAGGCTGCGTCATGCCGCCATCCTAGAGAGGCCGCGGCAGCGTCAATTCGGCACCCGCGGGCCGCGGAGGCCCGAGCGCTGCACGACGCGCTGGATCGCCAGGTCGCGCTCGTCGGGTCGGCCCACGTAGCGGATGTCACGGAGCCCCTGCTCCTGGGCGGCGGACTCGAACACGAAGTGACCGAACCCCAGGACGCGACCGTGCAGCGGCTTCTTCACGGAGATGTCGAGGATCCGGTGCAGCGGCATGGTCGCGAGGTGCTGAGTGAGCACGCCGTGCACGCGGAACACCCGCATGTTGGTGATCACGAACCGGTCGCGGTGCTCGCGGACCACGCCCCACGCGCCCCTCAGCAGCAGCACGAACGCCGCGACCAGGAAGGCCCACGCCAGGTTGACGTGCACGAACGGGCTGACGACCAGCAGCACCAGGCCGACCAGCCCCTCGAACCCCGGCCGGAGGTAGGAGACCCAGTGGTGGCGCACCTCGTCGACGACGACCTCGCCCTCGTCCCGGAGGAGGTGACGCCCGATCCGCGGGTCGCCGATCCAGGCGAGGAAGCCGCCCACGTGGCCTTCCTCAGCCCATCTCGCCGATGAAGTCGATCAGGCCCGTGAAGAGCTGGGTGGTCAGCGACCAACCCCCGGCGCCGGCCTCCTTGGCCGTGTCGGCCAGCCCGGACGGGTCGGTGAACATCCAGAACCCGAGGAAGACCACGATCGCGACCACGATCAGCTTCTTGGCGTTCATGTCCGGTGTTCTCCATCCTCAGTCGTCGGGCGCCGCGCACGGCGCACGTGCGTCCGGCCCGAGCGGGCGCACGTCAGTCACATTGGTAGCAGCACCCGCGCCGGTACGGCGGGAGGCGCGCCTGCGCCGTACCCCAGTCGCCGAGGCGTCAGAACCCGTTGCGCTCGGTGGGCTTCGGCGGGCGCGGCGCCTTCAGCCACACCCGGAAGAACCGGTCGAGGCCGTGCCCGGCGACGTCCTCGGCGAGCGCGATGAACTCCCCGACGCGGGCGGTCGAGTGTCGCTTCTCGGTCGCCCAGGTGCGCAGCATCCGGTCGAACGGCCGGCCGCCCAGCTTGCCGCGCAGGGCTGCCAGCGCCATCGCACCACGCTGGTAGACGGCCCACGCGAAGATCCGACGCGGCCCCGGGTCGGTGAGGTCGACCCGCCAGAAGCTGCCCCAGCGCTTGGTCTCGCGGTAGTTGCGCTCCAGCCACCGCGGGATCGACTCGTCGCCGTGCTCGGCGTAGTAGACGGCCTCCATGTACGTCGCGAAGCCCTCGTTGAGCCAGATGTCCCGCCAGCGGTGGATCGCGACCGAGTCGCCGAACCACTGGTGGGCGAGCTCGTGCACGAGCACCGCGGTGCCGATGCCGCCGGAGTACGTCGGCCGGGTGGTGTTCTCGAGCGCGAAGCCCGAGGACAGGTCCGTCACCAGGCCGCCCGTGCTGTCGAACGGATAGTCACCGAGGTGCTCCTCCAGCCATACCGTCACCGGGCCGCTGCGGTTGACCGTGCGCTTGATGTACCCGCGCGACCCGTCGGGGAGCCGCTTCGAGACGGCGGTGACCCACGGGATGCCTCCGGTCCTCCCTGTGGAGACGGCGAAGTCACCGGCGGCGAAGTAGGCGAGGTACGTCGTCGTCGGCTGCGCCAGCCGCCAGTGCGTGGTCGCGAGACCGCCGTCGACGACCCGGCTGACCCGCTTCCCGTTGCTGATGACGTCCTTGTCGGCATCGGTCGTCACCCTGATGTCGAAGGTCGCCTTGTCGCGCGGGTGGTCGTTGGACGGGAACCACCACGGCGCCATGTGCGGCTCGTTCATCGTCACGACCTCGGTGCGGTCGGCCAGCCAGTTGGACTCGCCGGCGTAGGACAAGGGGGCCGGCTGCTTGGTCGGGTGGTCACACTTCGGGTCTTTGGGGTTCCACGGCACGTCAGGCCGCGGCTCTCCCCCGTAGGTCACCTCCACGGTGAATGTGTCGCCCGCAGTGACCTCTTCTGCGGGCGTGACCACGAGCTCGTGGCGACCGGCCTTCTCGGCCTCGGCCGGCACCCCGTCGACCACGACTCCTTCGACGCCGAGAAGCAGGTCGAGGTTGAACGAGGACAGATCCTGGGTGGCTCGCACCTCGAGGGTGCTGACGCCGTCGAGGCGTGCGGGGTCGCATCTGGTCTGGAACTCGTAGGTGACGCCGACGTCGTAGTGCAGGACGTCGATGCCCCCGTTGCCGTCGAGCGGGAAGTAGGGATCGCCGATCCCGTCGTCGCCCGGGGCCAGGACCGCTCCGGCCGGGACCACCGCGGCGGTGCCGACGGCGGCGACGAGGGCGAGCGAGGTCAGCAGGCGCGTGGGCTTCGGCACCGGGACAACCTATCCCGGCCCCGGTCGCGGTAAATCGGTGGAAAGCGCACCACTCCCCGGGCCACAATGCACCGACACGTGCCCGCAGCGGACGAGAGGAGGCCGACATGTCCACGACTGTCCTTGGCCTGCCCGCAGACCACCTCTCCCTCTCTTCCAGGAGCACGACCACCGATGGAGCATCTCTCCACCCCTAGCAGCACCCCTCTCCCCAGCGGCACCGACGCGGACCCCCTCGACGAGCGGTTCGTCTTCGACTTCGTCGCGTACGACGACCTCGGCGACGGCCAGCGCTGGAGCACCTGGCTCGACGTCGAGCCGCTCTCGCGCGGGCCGGAGCCGCGGCCCGACTGGGTCGTGACCTCGCAGGGCGCGATCGACACCGACCTCGGGATCCTCAAGACCGGCAAGGAGGCCGACGTCTTCCTGCTGGAGCGCTCCGACCCGCACCTGCCCGGCGAGTCCGTGGTGATGGCGGCGAAACGCTACCGCGCGCCCGAGCACCGCACGTTCCACCGGTCGGCGTCCTACACCGAGGGCCGGAGCATGAAGCGCTCCCGCGACGAGCGGGCCGTGAAGCGCAAGAGCACGTTCGGCCGCCAGGTCGCCGCCGGCGAGTGGGCGGTCTCGGAGTGGTCGGCGCTCAACCGGTGCTGGTCGCTGGGGCTGCCGGTCCCCTACCCCGTGCAGATCGACGAGACCGAGATCCTCATGGAGTGGATCACCGTCGAGACGCCCGACGGTCCGGAGACCGCGCCGCGCCTGGCGCAGACCCGGCCCGAGCCGGACGTGCTGCGCAGCTACTACGACCAGCTGCGGGACGCGCTGTCCACGCTGGTGCAGGCCGGTCTCGTGCACGGCGACCTGTCGCCGTACAACATCCTGGCGGCGGGCGAGCGGCTGGTGATCATCGACCTGCCGCAGATCGTCGACCTGGTCGGCAACGCCGCCGGGTTCGACTTCCTGCTCCGCGACTGCACCAACGTGTGCTCGTGGTTCGCCCGCCGCGGGCTGGAGGTCGACCCCGACGCGCTGTTCGCCGAGCTGATGGCCCACGCGTTCTGAGACTCTAGGTCTCAGGTCAGGAGTCCGGGCACCCCGAGCGCGTGGCGCCCGGACTCCACCAGCGTGGCCTCGGGCGAGAGCGGGTGGAACCTGATCGCGCGGACGTCGCGGTAGGCACGCTCGACGACGGAGCCCTTGAAGAACCCCGGCCCGCCGGCCAGATCCATCGCGAGGTCGCAGACCTCGATCGCGGCGCGGGCGACCTCGGCCTTCGCAGTCATCACCGCGAGGTAGGCGTCGGCCGACGGCGCGGGGTCATCCCCCACGGCAGCCAGCGCGCCGTCCAGGGCCCAGGTTGCTACCTGGAGCGCGCTGCGCATCCGGCCCACCTGGCGCTGCACGAGCGGGTCGTCGGACCGTCGCGCCGCGACCTCGAGCGCGGCGCCGTACGCCGAGTCCGCGACGCCGAGGTAGGCCCCGCAGATGATGGGGAACGCGACCTGCGAGATGACCTGGAGCGGGCCGTCGACCACCCCGTAGGGCCGGTTCGCGAGCACCTTGTCCTCCGGCACGAACACGTCGGTCAGCACGACGTCGTTGCTCGCGGTGCCGCGCATGCCGAGGGTGTCCCAATTGTCCGCCACGGTGACGCCCTCCGCGGCGAACGGGACCGCCATGTTGAGCACTCGCTTGCCCTGCTCGGGGTCGTCGTGGACGAACATCGTCGACATCACCGCGCCCGCCTCGGAGAGGCTGGCGAAGCGCTTGTGGCCGGTGACGCGCCAGCCGCCGTCGACCTTGACCGCCTCGCCGCGCGGATGCGTGTAGTCGCCGCCGCCGGTGGACACGATCAGGACCTGCTCGTCCGCGACCTTGCGCAGCGTCGCCTCGGCACCCGGCAGGCCGCGGCGGAACCGCCACGCGGTGAACGCGACGACGTGCTGGTGCATCCCGCTCGCCAGCGCCGTGGAGCCGCAGTGGCGCCCGAGCTCGCGCTGGAGCGCCGTCAGCTCGGCGATCGTCGCGCCGCCGCCCCCGAGCTCGGTCGGTACGGCGGCCGCGAGCAGCCCGGCCGCGCGCAGCGCGTCGAGCGACTCGCGCACGAGGGTGCCGTCGCGGTCGTGCCGCGCGGCGTGCTCGGCGAGGGTGGGGCCGAGCATCGCTGCGCGCTCGACGAGGGTGAGGTCGGTCGTCTGCTCCGTCGGGAGCGGGGCTGTGGTGGTCATGTCTTCGAGGGTCCGCCGAGTGCGATCCGGCCACTAGTCCACGATCGCGACCGGGCTGGTCCATGAAAGTGACCACACAACCCGGCCCGGCGGGTGCACCATGATCGACATGCCCGACTACGGAGACTTCTGCCCGGTCCAGATGGCCGCCGAGGTGGTGGCGGACCGGTGGACGCCGCTGATCATCCGCGAGCTGGTGCTGGGCAACACCAGGTTCAACGACATCGCCCGAGCGATGCCGGGGATCTCGCGGTCGCTGCTGGTGCAAAGGCTGCGACACCTGGAGCGCAAGGGCGTCCTCGAGACCTGGCCCAGCCCGACGGGTCGCGGCAGCGAGTACCACCTCACCCCGGCCGGCCGCGACCTCGAGCGGGTGATCGACAGCCTCGGCCGCTGGGCGATCGAGTGGCTCTTCGACGAGCTGCGACCCCACGACGTGCCGCCGACGACGCTGATGTGGTGGATGCACCGGCGCGTCGACCGCGACCGGTTCCCGCCGCACCGCACGGTCGTCGAGTTCCGCCACACCGCTCCCTCCCCCGAGACCATCTGGCTCGTCATCGACCGCGGCGAGGTGTCGGTCTGCATGCAGCATCCCGGCTTCGAGGTCGACGTCTTCGTCGGGGCCACCACGCCCGACCTGGCCGACGTGTTCCAGGGCTACTGCACCTGGCGCGAGGCCGTCGACGCCGGCCGGATCCAGGTGCAGGGACCGCCCCGGCTGGTCAACGCCCTGCCCACCTGGTTCCTCTGGAGCCCGTGGGCCGAGGTCACCCGCGAACGCGCGGACCGGGGGGCGCGCGCCGAGGAGCCCGCCGCCGGCTAGGCGGATTAGGGTCGGTCGACGTGACCGAGCCCGGCCAGCACCGAACCACGCTCTACTCCGCCGACGAGCTCTACGACGCGCGGCCCTACGACCGGAGCCTCGACGGACGGGCCTACGCCTGGTCGCGTACGGCGAACGCGCCCCAGGAGATGCTCGCGCGGGTGCTCCACGACGACGGCATCGACACCGCCCTGGCCACCTGGGTCGCCGGCAGGTCGCTGGTCGGCGTGATGGGCGGTCACGCGGTCGAGCGGGGGCAGCCGGCGTACGCCGCCGCCGCCCAGCTCGGCCGGCTGCTCGCCGAGCACCACACCGTCGCGACCGGCGGCGGGCCGGGCGCGATGGAGGCCGCGAACCTCGGCGCCCGGCTCGGCGCTGCGCCGGCGGAGGCTCTCGACGACGCGCTCGCCACGCTCGCCGCCGTACCGTCCTTCCTCCCGTCGGTCGACGCCTGGGCCGACGCGGCGCGGGCCGTGATCACGGCTCACCCGGACCCGACCGAGTCGCTCGGCGTGCCGACCTGGTTCTACGGCCACGAGCCGCCCAACCTGTTCCCCACCGCGATCGCGAAGTACTTCCGCAACGCGCTGCGCGAGGCGATCCTGCTCCAGATCTGCAACGCCGGGATCGTCTTCCTGCCGGGAGCCGCGGGCACCGTCCAGGAGATCTTCCAGGACGCGTGCGAGAACTACTACGCCGACGAGTCCGCCGTGGCGACGATGGTGCTCGTCGGCCGCGCCTACTGGACCGAGACCCTGCCCGCCTGGCCCCTGCTCCAGGCGCTGGCCCGCGGCCGGGTCATGGAGTCGCGGATCCACCTCGTCGACACCGTCGACGAGGCTGCCGCGCTCTTCGATCAGCCGGCCAGCGCATAGCTCCGGGCGGCGATCGCCTCCCGGTAGTGGCGCACCAGCAGCTCGTTGACCCGCTGCCACGAGCGGTCCTGCACGGCGCGCAGGGCGGCGGCACCCATGACCGTCCGCAGCGCGGGGTCGCGCACCAGACGGTCGACGTGGCCCGCCAGCTCGCGGCCGTCGCCCGGCTCGTAGAGGAAGCCGTTGTACCGGTCGGCCACGACGTCGATCGGACCGCCGGACCGCGGCGCGACGACGGGTACGGCGGAGGCGAGCGCCTCCTGCGCCGACTGGCAGTAGGTCTCGTATCGACCGGTGTGGACGAACACGTCGAGCGAGGCGTAGGCCCGGGAGAGCTCCTCGCCGTGGAGCAGGCCGAGGAAGTGCGCCTGCGGCAGCAGTGCCCTGAGCCGCTCGTCCTCGGGGCCGCCGCCGACGATCACCAGCGCGAACCGCGGGTCGCCGTGCAGGTGCGCGAGCAGGTCGAGCTCCTTCTCGGCGGCCAGGCGGCCGACGTACCCGACGAGCAGCCGGCCGTCGCCCAGCCGGCGACGGAGGCCCGCGTCGCGGAACCGCGGGTGGAACGACGCGAGGTCGACGCCGCGCGGCCAGCGGTGGACGCCGGGCACGTGCAGCGCGCTGAGCTGGTCGAGGGATGCCGTCGAGGGCGCCAGGGTGCGGTCGACCTGCACGTGGATCTTGCGGGTCAGCGCCGCCGCCGCGCGGCAGCCGCCGGGCACGTCGTACCGCTCGGCGAAGCCGACCAGGTCGGTCTGGTAGATCGCGACGGTCGGGATGCCGAGCTCGGCCGCGGCCTTCGCGGCCTGGTAGCCGAGGGTCGCCGGCGAGGCGATGTGGACGACGTCGGGACGGAACCGCTGCATCACCGCCCGCAGGCGCCGGCGGGTCTCCAGGCCGAGCCGGAAGTCGGGATAGAACGGCAGGTTGGCACCGCGGGCGCGGGTGACCGGGAACCCGGCGTAGCTCTCCGGACCCGTCGGCGCCACGAGCTCGGCGTCGTGGCCCTCGGCGGAGAGGTGCTCGAGCACGCGGCGCACCGAGTTGGTGACGCCGTTGATCTGCGGCAGGAACGACTCGGAGACCACCAGCACCCGCAGCTTGGGCGGGGCGGCGGAGGCCGTCCGGAACGAAACCATGGTGTCGACCATGCCTCGGAACCTAGGAAGGTTCGCGGAACTGATCGTCACGGTCACGGGTGTGGCGCGTGACGGCAACATGAACGCCCGTGCTTGCACGTGACCCGGCTCACAGGTCAGTCGTTGGGTCCGCGTGGATCTCTCCCGTCGCAACCTCTTCCGCGCTGGCGCCGCTACGGCCGCGCTCGCCGCCGTGTCCCGCATCGCCTCGCCCAGACTGGCCGCCGCCGCGGTCGCCGCCCGCACCACGCTCACCGCAGCGTTCGGTCCGGGCCCGGCCAACGCGCTGGGCTACCGCACGATCGTGTCCCTTCCGGGAGAGGCACGCGTCGTCCGCACCGACCTCGGGGTCGCCGCCCTCGACGGCCGCGAAGGCCGCCGCCAGGCGCTCCAGTCCTTCGTCCAGCTCAGTGACATCCACATCGTCGACACCCAGTCGCCGGGTCGGGTCGAGTGGCTCGACCGGATCGAGACGACCGGGTTGTTCGGCTCCTCCTACCGGCCGCAGGAGATCCTCAGCGCCCAGGTCTCCGACGCGATGGTGCGGGCCGTCAACGCCCAGGCCGCCGGGCCGGTGACCGGTCTGCCGTTCTCGTTCGCCATCGAGACCGGCGACAACACCGACAACTGCCAGTACAACGAGGTCCGCTGGAACATCGACGTCCTCGACGGTGGCACGGTCCGCCCCGACAGCGGGGCGCTCACCAGGTACGAGGGTGTGGCCGACAACAACGCCGCCTACTACGACGTGCACTACTGGCACCCCGAGCCGGTGCCGGCGGGCAAGAAGGCCGACCAGTACAAGACGAGGCACGGCTTCCCGACCGTGCCCGGGCTGCTGGACGCCTCGCGCCGCGCGTTCGACGCACCCGGCCTCGACATCCCGTGGTACTCCTGCTTCGGCAACCACGACGGCCTGATGCAGGGGAACTTCCCGCACACCATCCCCACCTCGCTGCTCGGCACCGGGGTGCTCAAGGTCATCTCGCCGCCCACCGGGCTCAGCGAGACCGACATCAAGGAGGCGCTCACCAACGCCGACCTGATGAGCCTGCTCGGCTCGCTGGTCGTGTCGCCGTACGTGCGCCTCGTCAGCGCCGACCCGAAGCGCCGTACCGTCACCCGCAGGCAGATCGTCGAGGAGCACTTCAAGACGACCGGCCTCCCCGAGGGCCACGGCTTCACGACCGAGAACCGGCTCAAGGGCACGGCGTACTACTACTTCGACCAGGACCGCGTCCGGCACGTGGTGATGGACAGCGTCAACCCCAACGGCTACCAGGACGGCTCGCTCGACCAGGCGCAGTTCACCTGGCTGAAGCAGGCCGTGTCGAGCGCGGCCGGCAAGGCGGTCATCGTCTACAGCCACCACACCAGCGACTCGTTCAACAACCCGCTGGTCGCGACCGGCGGCGACCTGTCGATCCCGCGGGTGCTCGGCGGGGCGGTCGTGGAGTTCCTGCTGTCCCAGCCGCGGGTCATTGCGTGGGTCAACGGGCACACCCACAAGAACCGGATCCTCGTCCACCGCCGCCCCGACGGCACCGGCGGGTTCTGGGAGATCAACACCGCGGCGCACATCGACTACCCCCAGCACGCGCGCATCATCGAGCTCGTCGACAACCACGACGGCACGCTGTCGATCTTCACGACGATCCTCGACCACGCGGGCCCCGCGACGGGCGGCCTCGCCGACACGACCGCCCTCGCCGGCCTGTCGCGCGAGCTGTCGGTCAACGACCCGCAGGCCAACATCGCGGCCGCGGCCGGTACGCCGGACGCGCGCAACACCGAGCTGCTCGTGGGCCGCCCGGCGGACTTCTGACCGCGCTCAGAGCGAGAGCCGGTAGGACCGCTCCTGCCCGTACGGCGCGAAGCCCGCGCGGCGCAGGATCGGCCCCGACGTCTCGACCCTGCCCTTGACGATCGCGAGCTCGCAGCCCTGCGCCACGGCGTAGGCGAGTCGGGCGGCGAGCAGCGCCCGGTAGACGCCCCTGCCGCGCGCCTCCGGCAGCACGCCGCCGCCCCACAGGCGGCCGTCGGGCCCGGCGACGGTGATCCCACCGGTCCCGACGGGCGCGCCGTCCACGTACGCGACGACCGCTCCCCCGCCCCCGGAGCGGAGCTTGGCCCGCTCGCCGGCGAACAGCCGCTCCAGCGCCGCGCGCTCCGGCCGGGTGCCGCCGAAGACGTCGGCGTTGAGGTGCACGCTGTCGACGAACGTCTCGATGTCGTCGGCCCAGCGCACGTCCACGTCGGCCGGCAGCGCCAGGTCGGGAGGATCCACCAGCGCCCGCGCCAGCACGTCGAGGGTCTCGTCGACCACGCCGCCGCGAGCGACGAGAGCGGCTTCGAGGCCGCCGGGCGCGTCGAGCCGGACCCAGGCGACGAGCTCGGTCAGGTCGGTGCCGTCGACCAGCTCGGTCCGCGCCCGCTCCAGGGCGTCGTCGAGCACCGTCTCGACGTCACGCTCCCGGGGCCGCACCACCAGCAGCTGGAGCGGGTGCTCGAACCACAGCGGGAACCGGACGGCCAGGTAGTCCTCGGCCTGGAGCACCCGCGCCTCGGACGGCACCCACAGCCACGCCGCGCTGGCGGCGTGGACGCGCGCCGGGCTCGGCTCCATGTGCGCGGCTACGGGGCAGCGGCGAGCTGGCCGCAGGCGCCGTCGATCTCCTGGCCGCGGGTGTCGCGGACGGTGGTGGGGACGCCCTTGGCCTCGAGGCGCCGGACGAACTCGCGCTCGTCCTCGGGGTCGGAGGCGGTCCACTTCGAGCCCGGTGTCGGGTTGAGCGGGATCAGGTTGACGTGCACCCAGCCGTGCCCGCGCTCGTTGAGCACGTCGGCCAGCAGGTCGGCGCGCCACGCCTGGTCGTTGATGCCGCGCATCATGGCGTACTCGATGGAGACCCGGCGGCCGGTCTTGGCGAAGTAGTCGTACGCCGCGTCGACGGTCTCGGCGACGGAGAAACGCGTGTTGATCGGCACCAGCTCGTTGCGAAGCTCGTCGTCGGGCGCGTGCAGGCTCAGCGCGAGGGTCACCGGGATGCCCTCGTCGGCCAGCTGCTTGATCCGCGGGACCAGCCCGACGGTGGAGACGGTGATGCCGCGAGCGGACATGCCGTAGCCGTCGGGGGCGGGGTCGGTGAGCCGCCGTACGGCGCCCAGGACCGCCTTGTAGTTGGCCAGGGGCTCGCCCATGCCCATGAAGACGATGTTGTTGACCCGTCCGCCGCCGCCGGGCACCTCGCCCCGCTCGAGCGCCCGGGCGCCGGCGATGACCTGCTCGACGATCTCGGCGGTCGACATGTTGCGCTGCAGGCCGCCCTGGCCGGTGGCGCAGAACGGGCAGGCCATGCCGCAGCCGGCCTGGCTGGACACGCACATCGTGACCCGGCCGGGGTAGCGCATGAGGACGGACTCGACCAGCGCTCCGTCGAACAGCTTCCACAGGGTCTTGCGGGTCGTGCCCTTGTCGGCCTCGAGCGTCCGCAGCGGCGTCATCAGCTCGGGCAGCATGGTCGCGACCAGCTCGTCGCGCTGCGCGGCGGGCAGGTCGGTCATCTGCGCGGGGTCGTCGACGAGCCGCGAGAAGTAGTGGGTCGACAGCTGCTTGGCGCGGAACGCCGGAAGACCCGCCTCGACGGCGAGCTCCTTGCGCTCCGCCGGCGAGAGGTCCGCCAGGTGCCGGGGAGGCTTCTTGCGCCCACGCGGTTCGGCGAGGACGAGAGGCAGCGGCTTCGGGTCGGACATCGACACGATTCTCCCACCCGCGCCGACGCGCCCGAAATCAACGATCGCGGGTGTAGAGGAACCAGCCGACGGCGAGGGCGACGCCGCCCACCACGAGCAGCGTCGCGACGGCGCCGAAGAGCATGTAGCGGGCGAACTTCCGGGTGTGGTGCGGCACCAGCAGCCCGATCGGTACGACGAAGGTCAGCAGCACGAACGGGAAGAGCGCCTGCGCCCGCTCGTAGCCGACGACCTCCTTGAGCAGCGCGGCGTACGTGCCGGGGATCAGGATGATGAAGACCATTCCGGTGAAGAACCCGGCGAGCGGGACGAACACGGGGTGGTCGCGGTGCCACCAGTCCGGGCGCAGCGTCTTCTTGTCGTCCGGGGTCCCGATCTCCTCCGGCACGTCCGGCTCAGCTGAAGACCGCATAGTGCAACAACAGCCAGACGGGGGCGATCGTGGCGAGCAGCGAGTCGAGGCGGTCGAGGATGCCGCCGTGTCCCGGGATGACCTGGCTCATGTCCTTCACGCCGAGGTCGCGCTTGATGACCGACTCGCACAGGTCGCCGAGGGTGGCCATCACGACGGCGATCAGACCGAGGCAGATGCCGACCCACCACTCGCCGTCGAGGAGGTAGACGACGAGCGCGACGCCGGCGCCGACGGTCGCGAGCAGCGAGCCGCAGAAGCCCTCCCACGACTTCTTCGGGGAGATCACCGGGGCCATCGGGTGCTTGCCGAACAGGACACCAGCGACGTATCCGCCGATGTCGGAGGCGATGGTGACCAGGACGAACGTGATGATGCCCGCGACGCCGTCGTCGTCGAGCCCGCCGCCGGTCCAGGTGTCGCCGCCCTCGGCGAGCATCAGTGCCACGAAGGAACCGAGGAACGGCAGGTAGACGATCGTGAAGACCGAGGCGGTGGCGTTCTTGACGTAGCCGTCGACGCCGCGGCGCAGCAGCCAGAGCATGACCACCAGGGCCGTGACGGCGGTGGCCGTGACGAGCGCCGCCGCGCCCGACACGTAGGCCACGACGACCATGACGACGCCGCCGACCATCAGCGGCTGCTCGGGCAGGTCGATGTCCTTGACGAGGAGTCCCTTGCGGATCTCCCACACCGCGACCACCACGGCGATCGCGACGATCAGCATGAACGCCGGCTTCCAGAAGTACAACGAGGCGCCCGCCGCGCCGAGCAGCACGACGGCTGACCCGACGGCGGCCTTGAGGTCTCGACCGGCCCGCCCGTGGTCCTTCGTGGGCGGTTCGGAAGACGTCGGCGCAGCGTCGGGCGGCTGGGTGGCGTCGCTCATCGAGGCGGGGTCCGCGGGTCCTGAGATCGCTCAGACCTCGAGGAGCTCGGCTTCCTTCTGCTTGAGCAGGTCGTCGATGGCGTCGGTGTGCTTCTTGGTCGTGCCGTCGAGCTTCTTCTCGGCGCCGGTGACGTCGTCCTTGCCGACCTCGCCGTCCTTCTCCAGCCGCTCGAGGTTCTGCTTCGCCTTCTGGCGGACCTGGCGCACGGCGACCCGGCCGCCCTCGGCCTTCTCCTTGGCGAGCTTGATGAACTCCTTGCGGCGCTCCTCGGTCAGCTCGGGGAAGACGCAGCGCAGCACCTGGCCGTCGTCGGAGGGGTTGACCCCGAGATCGGACTCGCGGATCGCCTTCTCGATGTTCGCCTTCGCGCCCTGGTCGAAGGGCTGGACCAGGATCACCCGAGGCTCGGGCGCCGTGAACGACGCGAGCTGCTGGATCGGGGTCGGCGAGCCGTAGTAGTCGACCATGATCTTGCTGAACATGCTGGGGGTGGCGCGGCCCGCCCGGATGGTCGCGAACTCCTCGCGGGTCGCGTCGACCGACTTGCCCATCTTCTGGTCGGCCTCGTTGAGGATGTCGTTGATCACCGGGTTCTCCTTCGTCCGTTCTGCTGGCTGGTCGGGCTGGGTCGGGGCTCAGCCCGCGTGGACCAGCGTGCCGATCTTCTCACCCTGCACCACGCGGCCGATGTTGCCCGCCACGGAGAGGTTGAAGAAGACCATGTCGATCTTGTTGTCGCGCGCCATGCTGATGCCGGTCGCGTCGGCGACCTTGAGGTCGCGGGTGAGGTACTCGTCGTAGGTCAGCTCGCCGAACATGGTCGCTCCGGGAACCTTGTTCGGGTCGGCGTCGTAGACGCCGTCGACGCCCTGCTTGCCCATCAGGATGACCTCGCAGCGGGTCTCCAGGGCACGCTGGGCCGCCACCGTGTCGGTGGAGAAGAACGGCATGCCTGCGCCGGCGCCGAAGATCACGACGCGGCCCTTCTCCATGTGCCGGATGGCGCGGCGCGGGATGTAGGGCTCGGCGACCTGGCCCATCGTGATCGCGGTCTGGACACGGGTCTCGACGCCGTGCTGCTCGGTGAGGTCCTGCAGCGCCAGGCAGTTCATGACCGTGCCGAGCATGCCCATGTAGTCGGCACGGGCGCGCTCCATGCCGCGCTGCTGGAGCTCGGCACCGCGGAAGAAGTTGCCGCCACCGACCACGATCGCGACCTGGGTGCCGCCCTTGGCGACCTCGGCGACCTCCCCGGCGATCCGGTTGATCACGTCGAGGTCGAGGCCGACGTCGCCGCCACCGAACACCTCACCCGAGAGCTTGAGCAGCACGCGCGCGTATCCCGTCACGAAGGCGACCCTACCGGGCGCGCCGTCGACCTGCGCAGTCCGCGGGACCGCTCAGCGGATGCGCTGGACCCGCTCCCGGAACTTCCTGCTGTTGTCGCCGTCGATGTCGGAGTCGCGGGTCCGGGAGATGTGGTCGATCTTCTCCTCGCCGCCCTGCACCGGCTGCGGCGAGATGATCGTGTCCCGCTCGAAGTGGTGCGACTTGTCGGTGTTGCGGTAGTAGCGGTAGAACGCCCAGTACGTCGCCGCCGCGCCCGCCGGGCCGGCCGCGAGCAGCCACAGGACGCCGTCGTCCGCCGCCTGCACGATGAGGTCGGCGGTCATGCCGTCGCCACCAGGATCGCGCCGGCGATGCCCTCGAGGAACGTGCCGACCGTGAACGCCGCCAGCAGCAGCTTGGGCTGCGAGACAGGGATGCTGCCCATGGTCTCGCCGGTCCGGGCGTTGACTGCGATGTAGTGGAGGAGACCGTTGCTCTCCTGCCGGTAGGAGTAGAGCCACACGGGCAGGTACATCGACACCCAGCGGGACCCGCCGACGTCGATCTGCTCCTGCTCCCAGCGGACCCCGCGGCCGAACCGCGCCAGCGAGGCGTGCACCTGCGACCGGCCGATCGAGAGCAGCTGGTCCTCGAGGACCGGGTGCAGCGCGTCGACGTTGAGGTCGCGCTTCTCGCTGGTGAAGCCGACGAGATAGCTGGCGTTCCACTTGACGGCGTTCTTCGTGTCGAACGGGAGGATCGCGTTGACGATGTTGTTGGTGTTCTCGCTGCCGAAGTCCATCCGCTCGGCGGAGCCCTCGATGGTCAGGTCGTCGACGGTGAAGTTCACCTGGCGCGCGACCTGGTAGACGTCGGCCGCGTAGTAGGTGACGGTGTCATCGCCCTTCTTCTCGGTCCAGCGCCGGGTCTGGACCTCGCCCTTGCCCCAGTACTTGGCATCGGCACGGGCGTCGATGACCAGGTAGGGCAGGTAGACCCCGAGCACGTTCTCCGGCACGAACTCCTTCTTGAACCGGCCGTGGGCGAAGAGCCGTCGCTTGGAGGCGAACTCGCGGATCTTCTCGACCGCCTGCTCCTTCGTCAGGTGGAACGGAAGCACGGCGTCGGGCACGGCCCCGTTCGGGATCTGCTGGTTGACGTTGAGGGTGTGGCGGCACCAGTGGCAGCGCGCGTTGAGCGCGTGCGCCGTGTCGACGACCACCTCAGCGCCGCACGCCTCGCACTTGAAGGTGAGCTGGTCGGCCACGTCGGCCACGATGTTCTCGGCCCCGCTGGCGATGACGGTGCCCTCGAGCTCCTCGATGCCCTCGCCGAGGCCGAACTCCTCCTCGACCCGGGCCTCCTGCCACTCGTTGCGGCAGAACAGGCAGACGAGCATGCCGGTCGAGCCGCGGAGCCGGACGTCGGTGGAGCCGCACTTCGGGCACCGGTTGAGCCCGTCCTTGAGCGACTCGTTGACGGTCTCGATGCTCGGCTTGGGCTCGGGCTCTGCCTTCGCCGCGGCGAGCTCCTCCTCGAGCGACAGCGGCGGCCCGTCGAAGGTGGGCTGCTGGGGTTCCACGGACTCCTGTGACATGTCAGAGACCGAGCGCCTTGGCCTTCGCGGCGTCGTAGTCGGCCTGGGTGATCAGGCCGGCGTCGAGCATCTCCTTGGCGCGCTTGAGCACGGTCATCGGGTCCTCGGCCGCGGGGGCAGCCGGGGCTGCGGGTGCGGCGGGTGCCGCGGGGGCGGCCGGCGCCGGCGGGGCGACGGGCTGCTGGAGCCCGCCGACGCCCATGCTGTTGGCGGCCATGCCCATGCCGAGCACGCCACCCGGGCCGGCGTTCTCGCCGGCTGCCTCGATACCGGCCGCGACGGACGCCTGGAGGTTGGAGTTGCCGCGGGCGCCGGAGAGCGCGTCGGCGCGCTGCACGTTCTTCAGCAGCTCACGGGTCGTCGCGTCGTACTCGATCGAGACGATGGCCGTCTTGACGATCTCGAGGCCGCGGTCGGTCTTCCACTGGTAGTTCTGCTCGACAGCGGCGGAGAGCGACTGAGCGAAACCGATCGAGTCCTGCTGGAGACGCGCGATGCGGTTCCCCTTCGCGGGGTCGTTGGTGTACATCGAGAACGCCGGGGCCAGGGAGCCGACCACCTCGTTGAAGAGCTGCTCGCCCGCGGGGTTGTCGATGTCGGTGAAGTCGAAGACGGCTCGGCCGCCGATCACGTTGGCGGGGACGAAGTTGCGGATGAAGGTCAGCGGGTCGGTGATCTTCAGCGTGTAGGTGCCGCGGGTGATCGCGCCGACCTGGGTGTTGAGGAACGCGTCGTCCCAGTAGATCTCCGACTGGGTGCCGAACTTGTTGTTGGGCAGCTCCTTGAGCGTCACGAACACCGCGTTCTGCTGCGTGGAGGGGCGGCCGCCGAACTTGAACCGCTCCCAGCTCTGCCTGATCACCGAGTCGACGAGGCCGCCGCCGGAGAACACCGACTGCGACGCGGGCTCGTCGGAGTTCCACACGTAGGCACCCGGCTCGGCCGCGAAGCCGGTGAAGCCGCCGTCCTCGAACAGGACCACGCCGTAGCCCTCGGGGACGATGATCTTGGAGCCGTTGGTGATCACGCCGTTGGAGCCGCTGTCGTTGCTGCCGCGGCCGGCGTTCCTCCCCTTGGCCACCGCCGGGAACAGCGCGGCGGTCGAGGGCACCCCGTCGGGTACGCCGTAGAAGTCGAGCCACTGGTCGCCGAGGGTGCCGCCGACCGCGCCGGTCGCAGCCTGGATGAGTCCCATTTGACGATCTCCTTCACCTGACACACGAGGGGCGCCCGCGATGCTGCGAGGCGCACGTCACCGACACATCTCCGACAGCCGGCGCGCCAAACCTAACGCGAGAGCCGTCCTGTGGATGGCGGAATGAATTCGTCCGTCCGGATGAAATGTCGGCCCGGTCCGGCCGTCGACAAATGCCGAAGGCCGGGCCCCACGTGAGTGGGACCCGGCCTTCGTGAGGATCGCGGGTCTGGCGATTCGTAGTGCGTGCCTGGCAAGGCGGCGGCGCGAAGGCGACCTACCAGGCGAAGCGGTCGTCGAGCGCCGCCAACGCCGCCAGGTGCGTGCTACGGATCGTCAGGCGCCCACCTCGAAGCGGGCGAACCGCTTAACGGTGGTGTTCGCGGCGTCGAGCACCTGCTTGACCGACTTCTTCGACTCGAAGACCGACTCCTGGTCGAGGAGCACGATCTCCTTGAAGAACGCGCCGATGCGACCCTCGACGATCTTGGCGACGGCAGCCTCGGGCTTGCCCTCCTCCAGCGTCTTCTTGGTCAGCACGTCCTTCTCGGCGGCGACGATGTCGGCCGGGACCTCGTCGGAGGTGAGGTACTGCGCCTTGAGCGCGGCGGCCTGCTGGGCGGCCTGCTTGGCAGCAGCCTCGTCACCCTCGAACTCCACCAGCACGCCGAGGGCCGGCGGCAGGTCGGAGGCCTTCTTGTGCAGGTAGACGGTGGTCGGGCCGTCGAAGTAGGCGACCTCGCCGAGCTCGATCTTCTCGCCGATGGTGCGAGCGAGCTCGTCGACGGTCTCGCCGACGGTCTTCTCGCCGAGCGACACGGCCTTGAGCGCCTCGGCGTCGCCGATCTTGTTGGCGTTCGCGGCGTCGGCGATGGCCTGGGCCGCGTTGATGAACGCCTCGTTCTTCGCGACGAAGTCGGTCTCGGCCTTGAGGCTGATCAGGGCGCTGCCCGAGGCCGCGACCAGGCCGGAGGACGCCTCGCGCTCGGCGGCGCGGGCGGCGGCCTTGGCCGCACCCTTGACGCGGAGCAGCTCGACGGCCTTGTCGAAGTCGCCGTCGGTCTCGTCGAGCGCCTTCTTGCAGTCCATCATCCCGGCCTGGGTCAGCTCACGGAGCTTCTTCACGTCGGCGGCGGTGTAAGCCATGGATCTCCCTCGATCTAACGGATGGTGTCGGTCGGCCGGCGGCTCAGGCCTCGGCCGGGGCCTCGGTCTCGGCGGCGGGCTCCTCGGTGGCCGGGGCGGCCTCGGCGGGGGCCTCGGTCGCGGCGTCCTCGGCGGGCGCCTCGGCAGCGGGCGCGGCCTCGGTGGCCGGCGCGGCGTCGGCGGCCGGAGCGGCGTCGGCGGCCGGAGCGGCCTCCTGCTGCTCGAGCAGCTCGCGCTCCCACTCGGCCAGCGGCTCCTCGGCCGTGGCGGCGTCGCCGCCCTTGGCGCCGGAGCGGGCGATGAGGCCCTCGGCGACGGCGTCGGCGACGACGCGGGTCAGCAGGCCGACCGCGCGGATCGCGTCGTCGTTGCCCGGGATCGGGAAGTCGACGACGTCGGGGTCGCAGTTGGAGTCGAGGATGGCGATGATCGGGATCCGCAGCTTGCGGGCCTCCTCGACCGCCAGGTGCTCCTTGTTGGTGTCGACGATCCACACCGCGGAGGGGGTCCGGCTCATCTCGCGGATGCCACCGAGGGTCTTCTCGAGCTTGTCGTGCTCCCGCCGCATCTGCAGGAGCTCCTTCTTCGTGCGGTTGGAGCCGGCCACGTCGTCGAAGTCGACGTCGCTGAGCTCCTTGAGGCGGTTGATCCGCTGGCTCATGGTCGAGAAGTTGGTGAGCATGCCGCCCAGCCAGCGCTGGTTGACGTAGGGCATGCCCACGCGCTGCGCCTGCTCGGCGATGGCCTCCTGGGCCTGCTTCTTGGTACCGACGAACATGATCGTCCCGCCCTTGGCCACGGTCTCCTTGATGAAGGCGTAGCTGCGGTCGATGTAGGCCAGCGACTGCTGCAGGTCGATGATGTAGATGCCGTTGCGGTCGGTGAGGATGAACCGCTTCATCTTCGGGTTCCAGCGACGGGTCTGGTGTCCGAAGTGGACGCCGCTCTCGAGGAGCTGGCGCATGGTCACGACAGCCATGATGGTGTCTCCTGTTGGGTTGTTTTCAGTTCGGTCCTGGCGCCTGCGTGCGGCCCGACCTGACTGCTCAGGACTGAGGACCGTCACCCACGGGCGGTCGGGCCCCGGAGGGGGACCCGTCGTGGTCTGCTGACGCGCGTATTCCGGCTCCCGGGCAGCCCACACGGGCGGTCCTGGAACCGGTCCGCCCAGGGTATCCGCTGTGACCGTGCCCGCACCAATCCCCGAGCGGGCCGGGAACGGTCCACAGGGGTGCTGCCGGACCCCGCTGTCCACAGCCGGGACCCGCGACGATCCCGATCGGCGCCCGCGCGGCGCACGCTGCTCGCATGCGCACCGTCATCTCGTCGCTGCTCCTCGCGTCGGCCCTCGCCGTCGTGGCACTCCCCCGCGCCGCTGCCGACGACGAGGTCCCTCGCGGCGCCTGGCCGCTCCGGCCGCAACCGGAGGTGGTGGAGCGGTTCGACCCGCCGGACACGCCGTACGGCGCCGGCCACCGCGGCGTCGACCTGCTCGGCCGGCCCGGGCAGACGGTGCACGCGGCGCTGGCAGGGACGGTGACCTACGCGGGGATGCTCGCCGGCCGCGGCGTGGTGGTCGTCGACCACGGCGACACGCGCACGACCTACGAGCCGGTGAGCGCGTCGGTGCAGGTGGGTGACCCGGTCGCGGCAGGCGCTCCGATCGGGTCCCTCGACCTCCCGGGGTCGCACTGCTTCCCGCGGGCCTGCCTGCACTGGGGGTGGATCCGCAACAGCGACGACGTCTACCTCGATCCGCTCCTGCTGGTCGGTCTCGGGCCGGTGCGGCTGCTGCCGCTGTGGCGCGACGAGCCCGTGGCCGCCGGTCGCGTCGGGCCGGGCGCGCCGACGCGGTCGCCGTACGCCGGCTGGACACGCCCCGTCGGGCTCGCGGGACTCTTCTCCTGATCGGGCTCAGCGCGACCAGTGGGACGGGCAGTGCTCGTCGTCCCGGCAGCAGGCGTGCGGCGTCATCGGCTCGTCGGGCCAGGGGTGGGTCCAGCCCATGCCGGCCAGCTCCGGGTGGCTGCACTTGTAGCCGGCCGGTCGATCGGCGGCCGCCGCCAGCTGCAGCACGCGGGCGCGCTCGACGGTCAGCAGCCCGCTGCGGTCCATCGCACGGGCCACGTCGGACAACGTCCTCTGCGCCACCCGGTCATCATCACAGACCGGCCCGCAGAGCTCACGCCCGTGGATGCGCCTGCCGGTAGGCGCGACGGAGCCGGTCGGTGGTCACGTGGGTGTAGCGCTGGGTCGTGGCGAGCGAGGCGTGGCCGAGGAGCTCCTGCACCGCGCGCAGGTCCGCTCCCCCCTCGAGGAGGTGCGTGGCCGCGGTGTGCCGGAGGCCGTGTGGGCCGAGGTCCGGCGCGCCGGGCACGTCGGCGAGCATCCGGTGCACGACCGCCCGCACGACCCGCTGGTCGACACGGCCCCCGCGGGCGCCGAGGAAGAGTGCCGGCCCCGACCCCTCGCGGGCCAGCAGGGGTCGTCCGGCTGAGAGCCACCGGTCGATCGCGGTCGCGGCGGGGTGCCCGAACGGGACCGTGCGCTCCTTGCGTCCCTTGCCGAAGACGCGCGCGACGTTGCGGTCGCGGTCGATGTCGTCGACGTCGATGCCCACGAGCTCCCCCACGCGGATGCCGGTCGCGTAGAGCAGCTCGAGCATCGCCACGTCGCGGAGCCCGGTGGGCGTGCCGTCGGCGGCGGTCGCAGCGGCCGCCTCGATGAGGGCCCTCGCCTCGTCGACCCGGAGCACGTCGGGCAGCGTCTTGTGGGGCTTGGGCGAGCCGAGCGACGAACCGACGTCGGTCGGCGCCCGGCCGGTGCGCGCCAGCCACGCGGTGAACACCCGGGCGGCGGTCGCCTTGCGGCCGAGGGTGGTCCGCGACCGCCCCATGGTCTGCTGCTTGGCCAGCCAGCTGCGCAGGGTGCGCAGGTCCAGCTCGGCCGGGTCGGTGTCGCCGAGCCGGTGGGCGTGGTCGAGCAGGCCGGTGATGTCACCGATGTAGGCCTTGACCGTCAGCGGTGCGACGTCGCGCTCGGACCTCAGGTGGCGCTCGTAGTCGCCGAGCACCCGCGCCATCGCCTCGGGCAGCTCGGCAGCGGGCTGCTCGGGTGCGGCGGGCTCGGACATGCCTCGAGCGTAGATGCTGAGCGTCGCGCAGCGCGCGAGGCGTGGGACTTGCTCATCTGTGTCAGGTCATCGCGAGATCGGTGAGGTGCCACCCGGAGTGGTCCCTCTCGACGAAGCCCTTCTGCAGCAGCCCCTCGAGCGCTCGTCGCACCGGCGCGACTCCGAGCCCCGCGACCACCGCTATCGAGTCGACGCCCGCACTCTGTGCGACCGGGACGGCGTCGAGCACCTGCCGCTCGCGGAACGTCAGCAGGTCGCGCGGGTTGTCGGGGCCGCGCGGCTCGTCGCGAACGTGCTCGCCTGCCTTGCCGATGAGCTCGAGCACGTCGTCACCGGAGGTGACGAGCGTGGCGACGTGGTTGCGGATCAGCTGGTGCACGCCCGCACTGGTCGCGACAGAGATCGGCCCGGGCACGCCCATGACCACCCGGTTCAACCGGGCCGCCCAATTGACCGTGCTGATCGCGCCGCTGCGGTAGGCCGCCTCGACGACGACCGTTCCCTTGGACAGGGCGGCGATGAGCCGGTTGCGGGCGAGGAAGCGGATCCGCTGCGGGGAGTGCCCGGGCGGCGCCTCGGAGACCACGGCGTGCTCCCGGCCGAGGTGGTCGAGCAGCTGGCGGTGCGCCGTCGGGTAGACGCGGTCGGCGCCGCAGGCGAGCACTGCGACCGTGGGCGCCCGGGTGCTCAGCGCGCCCCGGTGGGCCGCGTAGTCGATCCCGTACGCCGCGCCGGACACGATCGGGACGTCGGCGTGACCCAGCTGGGCGGCGATGTCGGCGGCCACCGACTCGCCGTACGAGGTCGAGGATCGCGAGCCGACGATCGCCACGGACTCCCCCAGGGTGTCGAGCCGGAGCGGGCCCTTGACCCAGAGGCCGATGGGGGGACCTCCCCGCTCGGAGATCGGCTCGTGGCCGTAGAGGTCCTCCACCTGGCCGGGCCACTCGTCGTCGCCGGGAATGACGAACCGCAGCCCGAGCCGGTCGGCCTCCTCCATCGTGCGGTCGACATCGACCTCGGCCAACCGCGCCGCGGCGGCCTCGAGCAGCTCGTGCTTGCGGGGGTCGTCGTGGATCGCGCGGAGCATCGCGATGCCGCCGATCTCGTGAGCGACGGCGAGGAACGCCCAGTCCCCCGGCTCGGCGATCAGGTTGAGGGTCAGGCGCGCCCGGCGCTCCTGGTCGAGGTTTGCCGGCTCCGGCGCCTGGAAGAGAACCGGTTGCACGTTCATCCGGCGCGCTCCTCGAGTGCCAGCCGCAGGTCGAGCGGCTCGCCGGCGCGCAGGCGCAGCGCCGTGCTGACCTCGTCGACCCCTGGCCGGACATCGATCCCCAGGCGCACCGAGGCGAGGTCGGCGACCGTCCAGGCGATGCGCGCGACGCGTACGGCGCCGCGAGCACTGAGCCGCCCCCGATAGGTCTCGCGATCGATCAGCTCCTGCGCCTTCCGCGGGACCGGCCAGGCGTCCTTGAGCCGCGGGCTCGGGATCTGGCTGTTGAGGCGCCAGCTGCATCCGACGAACCGCTCGTGCTGGCGGCGGCGGGCGGCCGCGACGCGCTCGGCCATCTGCGCCGACGTCTCGGCCGGCCGGAACGGGTCGCCGTCGGACGGCTTGGCCGGTGTGACGTGACGGGTGATGTCGATGCGGTCGACGATCGGGCCCGAGAGCTTGTTGCGGTAGTGACGCCGCACGGCTTCGGCGCAGTTGCACCGGTTGGCCTGGGGGTTCGTCGCGTAGTTGCCGCACGGGCACGGGTTCGACGCGAGCACCAGCAGGCCCCGCGCGGGGAGCCGCACCGACTCCTCCTGGCGCGCGATCGTGATGTCGCCGCTCTCGAGCGGCTGGCGCAGCGCCTCGATCACGTCGGCGCGGAACAGCGGGAACTCGTCGAGAAACAGGACGCCGCAATGGGCGCGGGAGATCTCCCCGGGCCTGACCTGGCCGTTGCCGCCGCCGACGATGCTCGCCTTGCTCGCGTCGTGGTGGGGCGCGGCGAAGGGCGGGCGGTAGATCATCCCGCCGCCGGGGTCGAGGACCCCCGCCAGCGAGTGCACCGCAGTGAGCTCGAGCGACTCCTCGGCCGTGAGGTCGGGCATGATCGTCGGGATCCGCTCCGCGATGCTGGTCTTGCCCGCGCCCTTGGGCCCGGAGAGCAGGATCGCGTGTCCGCCGGCGGCCGCGACCTCGACGGCGTACTTCACGTCGACGAGCCCGTTGAGGTCGGCGAAGTCGAGCTCGTCGAGACGCTCCTCCCCGAGCCACGTCAGCAGCTGCGTGCCCGACGCCGCGGCGACCGGCGGCGCGGCCGGCGGCTCCTGGCCGCGCAGCAGCGCGACCACCTGGGCGAGCGAACGCACGCCGTAGACCTCGACGCCGGGCACCATCGCCGCCTCGTCCATCTGGGGCTCTGGTACGAACACCCGGCTGATCCCCCGCTCGGCGGCGGCCAGCACCATGGGCAGGACGCCCACGGCGGGCCGGACCCCGCCGGAGAGGGTGAGCTCACCGACGAACGCCGTGGCGTCGAGGTCGCGGGGGTCCAGGCCAGCGTCGGCCCAGGCGACCGCGACGGCGAGGGCGACGTCGAAGTGGGTGCCCGACTTCGCCACGTCGGCGGGCGACAGCAGGATCGTGGTCCGCTTGGTGGCGGGCCACCCCAGGTCGCTGTTGATCAGGGCGGTGCGGATCCGGTCGACGCCCTCGCGGATCGCAGCGTCGGCGCGGCCCACCAGGGTGACGTTGGCCTGGCCCATCGAGACGTCGGCCTGGACGTCGACGAGGTGCCCCAGGGCCCCGTTGAGGGTGACGGTGTGCGTCGTGGCGTGCGGCATCAGGCCAGCCCGCGCACGTGGTCGACCTGCGCCGGTCCCTTGCGCGGGCGCATCACGGCGACCAGGTCGATCCGGGTCTCCGGTGGCCGCAGGCCCCGCTGCTCGGCCCACAGCTGAGCGAGCCGCTTGAGGCGGGCGAGCTTGTCGTCGGTGACCGCCTCGTGGGGCGTGCCTGCGGCGAGGGACGTACGCGTCTTCACCTCGCAGGCCACGAGCACGTCGCCGTCGCGCAGCACCAGGTCGAGCTCGCCGTCGGCGCACCTCCAGTTGCGGTCGAGGAGCACCATCCGATGGTCCTCGTCGGTGAGCAGCCGCTCCGCGACGTCCTCGCCGTAGCGCCCGAGCGCCTGTCGTGCCTCCGCCGTCGTCACCTCGGTGCTCGAGCTGCGAGCGACGCGAGCCTCGTGACCAGGCTCCATGGTCTCTGTCATGTCCGACCTCCTCGCCCCACAGGTTGGCGAGGTCCGTCGACACGATGCGAACGGTGGCCGTCGGCCTGTGGAGTCCGTGGACGTTCCACAGGCCGGGGTCACGCAGGTGGACCGTCGAGCTCATCGCCACCATCCGGGCGGCCGGGCCGGGGCGATCAGCCGACGAGGCGCGGAGCGCCGCAGGTCGGGGTGGGCACGGCGAAGACGTCGGCACCGCCCAGCTGGAGGCCGAGGAGGTCGGCAAGCGGCTTGACCAGCTGGTCCTGGAGCGCCTGGACGAGCGGGTTGAGGATCGAGCTCACGATCGTGCTGGTGATCGGGCTGAGCACGTTGTTGAAGACCGTGTTCAGCGGGTCGGTGAGGTGTCGCTCCTTCCACTGGCCCAGGAGCAGCAGGCCCTCCCAGTAGTGGAGGACGAGGTCGGTGTTGACCACCGGCGTCACGGAGAGGGGCTGAAGGACGTCCCCCGTGCCCGACCCGGTGGGGGTCTCGTAGCCCTCGGGGAGCGGCACGACGAGCCCGGTCTTGTCGTACGTCGTCGCCGGCGGCGCGCCGGCGGCCAGGCTCACCGACGAGTCGAGGGTCAGGTACGGCGGCTTCAGCAGGCTCCCGAGGTTGAGCAGGCTCAGGATGCTGTTCAACAGCGAGCCGACGGGATCGACCCGCGCCTTCACGCCGAGGGACCCGGCCAGGCTGATCGAGCCGAGGACCCCGGAGCGCAGGTCGACGGTGATGCTCTCGGCCTCGCCGCTCGGGCAGTTCACGTCCGTCAGCTCGGCGATGGCCTTGCCGAGGTCGAACGAGAGCGTCAGGTCGGTCTCCTTCAGCTCGACGCTCGTGCCGAGCGCCGGCACCGAGAGCAGCCTCGAGCTCAGGTGGATACTCGCGGTCAGCCGCACCTGTGCCGTCTCGTTGGTGGTGCCGACAGGTCCGCACATCGTGCGCGGCGACTCGATGACCGTCAGGGTCGCGGCAACGTTGCCGACACCGGGCACCGAGATGCCGAGGTTCGGGATCGCGACGGCATGGTCCTCGTTGGCGACGAGCACCGTGCCCGTCACGAGGTCGAGCACGTTGATGCTGGCGTCGAGGGCGGCCTGCGAGCCGGGCGCGGCCTCGATCAGCTCCGCGATGTCGATCGTAGGAGTGGGCAGCTTGAGCGCGAGTGCACGCAGGATGTCGGCCTGCGCGGCGTTGCCCTGTTGGTCGAGGACGTTGGCCGCGGCGAGGAACAGGTCGGCAGCACTGACGTTGTCGAGCGCCAGGAGCTGGTCGACCGATCCGACGTTGAGCCCGCCGACGTCGACGAGGTCGAGGAGCGACACGTCGGCGGCTGCGAGGCCCTGGTAACCGACCGCGGTCAGGCTGACGGTGCTGCCGAACAGCGCGCTCAGGATGGGGTTGAGGAGCGCACTCTGTCGGGAGTCGAGCGACGCGATGAACGACCCCAGGCGGAAGCACGCGCTCTCGTCCGCCGTCGCCACGGCACGTCGGTTGGCTTCACCCTCGTCGTCACCGGTGATCCCGGCGAACGCGAAGCCGACATCGGTGTTGACGCCCACCCTCACCGCGGTCGGCACGTAGGTCTGCGGGTCGTAGCCGGCCGTGGTCGAGCCGGCCACGAACGCGCCGAGGTCGTCGAGCTCGCCGAGCTCGATCGAGGTGATCTCGGGCGGGTCGTCGGGGTCGAAGCCCGCCACGTCGAGGTTCCGGTCGCGACTCGCGTCTGCTGCGGGCTGGAGGCTGCCGATCTGGGCGACCGTCCGGCCCTCGAGGTCGCGGACCAGGTCGAGCGCCACCACGTCGGCGAGCGACTGCGCGTCGGTGCGGGCGACACGCTGGACGCCGAGGTCGACCGCGAACCCGGCGATGAGCAGCAGGACGACGAGGATGAGCGACACGAAGACCGCCGCCGCTCCGCGCTCGTCCCGCCCGTCACGCGGACGGGGCCTCAACTCACCCTCACTACGGCGGAGTACTCGAGGGTCTCCGGCATCAGCTCGTTGACGAGCGGGATCTGGACGGGCCCCTCGGCCCGGTAGGGGTACGAGACGGTGACCTCGTAGCACTCCGCGTCGGCGGCGCACGGGGTCTCCCCTGCTCCGGCCACGTAGGGCTCCGCGTCGCACACGAGCACGCCGTCGTTGCACACCATGTTGCCGTCGCCGAAGATGACCGCACCCATCGCCTCGGCGACCGCTGCCTCGGCGTCACCCTGGCGCTTGGTCTCGTCGATCTGCACGGCGGCCGCCCGCGCCCCCTCGGTGGCGGCCTGGCTGAGGGTCTGCCGGAAGCTCAGCATGATCCCGAACGCGATGATGCCGAAGACCAGCAGCGACAGCGGCAGGACCAACAGCGCGAACTCGACCGCGGACGCACCACGCTCCTCGCGTCGTCGTCGCACACGCATGCGCCCCATCGCAGGCCCTCCCCGCCGTTCGCTCCCTCGTCCGCCCCCGAGCGGCGCACCGTCACAGTAGACCCGCGATAACCGGCAACGGAACGTATTGCAGGCGATCCTGCACGGTTGGGTCTTTGGTCCTAGTCCGTTGTGACTACGGCACTGGCCGGCCCCGCGAGGGCCTCAGTCGACGAGCCGGATCACCCGTGGCCCCGACCCCGCGTAGTCCGTCGTACCGGCCGCGTCCATGGGCGGCAGCGCGTTGCCGTTGATGAACACGACCTGCACCGACTCGATCTCGCCGTGCCGGTCGAGGGTCAGGCCGTTCCCCGGACCGGCCGGCGTGGTCCGCGTGGCCGAGTTGGGCTGGCCGGTCAGGAACGCCGGCCGGAAGCCCACGATCTGGTAGGACCTGCTGGCTCCCGACGTTGGCTGCACCCGCAGGACCGGGATCAGCATGAACCGCGGCGAGTGGTAGATCGCAGGCGAGAAGACGGGGTCCCCGGCGTAGTCCGCGGAGTTGACCGTGCCGAGGTTGACGCCGTCGTCCGTCAGGAAGCACGACAACGTGTCGTTGTTGATCACGAAGCCCTCGAGCACGGTCGTCGCGGGTACGCCGGACTCGGCGCAACCGGTGCCGGGCTGCACGTTGCCGAGCCGTCCCTTCGTCGACCCGACTCCCTCGATGAAGCCGGCCTGGGCGGCCTGGGCCGCCATGCCGGGGTCGGTGGAGATGCAGTTGGTGGCCTCGTTCGGCCACAGCACGGTGCCGGCCGTGCCCGTGCCGCAGAGGCCCGTCGCCACCGGCGACGGGTGGGCGGCGAGGGTGTGCTCCAGCCCCTTCGCGATGTTGAGGGCGATCTGGACGTTGGTCGACCCGCCACCCCAGCTGGGGAACAGCCGCAGGGTGCCGAAGTTGCCGCCGCTGGAGCCCTGGCCGCAGGTCAGCGTGGGGTTGCCGACGATCAGCGGGAGCGCGAGCAGCGCGCCGCGGTTGTCGTAGACCTTCGACCAACCGTCGCTGGTCCGGACCCGGACGTACCAGTCACCAGGCACGGTCCGGACTCCTGCCGGGACGTTGGCCAGGCGGATCGAGGTGTCGGTGTGCGTGGCGAAGTCCGCGGCGGGCACCCACACCGGCGAGCTGCCCCCGGGCTCGAAGAAGCCTAGCCCCGTCACGGGCTTCTGCGCGTTCTTGAGGCCGGTGCCCGCGATCGTGAGCGGCGACGGGTCCGGAGCCGGGACGGTGATCCTCGGCGGGTCCGAGAGAGGATCGGTCGTCAGGCTGGTCAACGTGGCACCGTTGGACTCGTCGGGGAACGCGAGACTGACCGTCGTCGCGGCGTGCCCGTTGTTGGGCTGGGCGATGGTCTGCCGCCCCCAGTCACAGCCGACGAAAGCGTAGAAGGGCACCGACCGCACGGCCGGAGACCTGATCGCCGCCGTCGCTTGCGCGTCGACCCGGGTGCTGTCGGAGCCGAGGACGGGCGCGAACGCGAAGCTCACCTCCCGCTCCGGGCTCAGGACCGTCAGGAGGTACGGGTCGGGGGCCAGCCGGAGCGCCCCGGACACCGTGGACACCGTCCCGTAGAGGACCTCTCCGTTGGCGAGGTCGCAGTCCACCAGGCCGGTCGGGGTCGGCGTCACCGCCCAGGTGTCGCCCGCATTCGCGACCAGGTGCGCCGCCACGTCCACGACGGCCTGGTCGGTCGCCACGGCCCGCGGTCCGTAGCCGCACGATCCCGACGTCGTGCCGGGCAGGTTGCTCCCCCCGACGCCGGCGAGCGCCGCGAGGTCGGTGTCCTTCTGCACGTCCTGCCGCTGGACGAACGCCTGGCCCAGGTCTACGGCCATCGACGCGGCGCCCATCAGCACGACGGACAGCAGCCCGACCAGGACCGCGACCTGGCCCTCCTCGCCCCGACGACGGTGAAGCCGCATCAGCAGCCGCCCGGCGTGGACTCGCTGTCCTCGACGCGGGCGCTGGCGGTGCGCGTGACCGTGGGGTCGTAGAACTCCGAGATCACCGGCAGGTTGAAGTCAGCCGTCTCGAACGTCACCGTCACCTCGACCGTCGTGCCGATGTCCTCTGCCTCGAGGGGCTCGGTGGGAGCCGAGACCGCGAGCGGGATGGAGCCCGCGTCGGCCGGCCCGAGTCGGCTGTCGACCAGCGCGAGCTGGGCGGCCGCGGACTGGCAGTCGCCGACCGAGATCCGTCGGACCAGGTCGCTCGCCGCCGAGGTGCCGGACTGCATCGCGTAGAGGTACCAGCTGAACTGGAGGATGCCGCCGACCAGGACGAGCAGGAACGGCAGCACGAGGGCGAGCTCGACCGCGGCAGCACCACGTTGCTCACGGCGTACGCGCACGTCCGCGCCCTCCCACCTTCCCGAGTGCTGCCCTCCCTGACAGCACTGACGAGGGTAGGGAGTCCCGGGCGTGGGCCATAGCACTCACGAGGAAATGAGGACGAAGGTCCCGGAGCGGCGCGGTCCTCCTCGGTGCGCTCAGCCGACCAGCCGTGGCGTCCCGCACTGCGGCGTCGGCAGCGCGAAGAAGTCGGCACCGGCGAGGGTGAGTCCCATCCCGGTCTGGAGCGGCACGAGGATCTCGTTGACCGTGTCGACCACCTGGTTGGCGAGCGCGAACTTCGTGAGCAGGCTCGGCAGCACGCCCTGGAGGAGCGGGTTCACCGCCGCCGTCAGGACGTCGGTCGCGATGGTGATCCCGCCGACCTTCACGGGGCCGACCTCGAGCGTGCTCTCGACCAGGTCGAGGTCGACGTACGGAAGCACCGTCCGGTCGATGCCCGCCGAGACCGGCTCGCCGTACTCCTGGGGCGGGTAGGACACGGTGACGTGCGTGGGCAGCGTGCTCGCGGGCTTCGAGGCGTTCGCGCTGACGGTCATGGCCACCCTCACCGGCACCTGGACCTTCACCGTTCCGACCAGGAGGGGCAGCTGGACCTCGACGCTGCCGCCGAGGATCACCGAACCGTTGAGGCTGGTGGTGATCAGGTCCCGCCAGATGTCGGCCTCGAACGTGACCGGGGGCCCGCAGTTGACGTCGGTCAGGCGGCCGTGTGCCCCGGCCAGCTCGACGGAGAGCGCGAGGACCACCCGGTTGTCCGGCTTCCCGTCCGCGCCCTGGAGCCGGAGGCTGACCGGCCCCTTGTCCAGGAGCGGTGCGTTGTCGAGCTGGAGGTTCGCGGTGGAGTTGAGCCGGACCTGGGCGGTCCGCGCCTCGTCGTCGTCGCACGCCCGGCGCGGCTCCTCGATGATCTGGAAGGAGGTGCTGGTCCAGCCGATCGAGGAGTTCCCTGCCTGGAGGTTGGCCAGGTCCAGGAAGTTCTGGCCGTTGGCCAGGAACGCGGAGCCGACGAGCAGGTCGAGCACGTTGAACTCCGTCTCGAGAGCTGCCGCGGACGAGGACGAGAGAGCGATCAGGTCGCCGATCAGCACCGGCTGCTCGGCGACGAAGCTCGCCGCCGCCCACTCGAGCACCTTCGCCTCGGCGGTCTTGCCGTCACGCTCGAGGACCGTGGCGATCGCGAGGTAGAAGTCGGACAGCAGCACGGTCGTCGTGAGGAGCCCGTCGACGGTGCCGAGGTCCACGCTCAGCTCGTCCACGATGTCGAGCAGGGTCACGCGGGTCGTCGCCAGGCCGTTGTAGCCGACGAGGCCCACGGTCGACTGGCCGACCAGCTGCTCCATCAGGTCGCCGAACAGCTCGGCGGCCGCGGGCTTGACCGTCGCGGCGTACGAGCCGAGCTGGAAGCACGCCGCGGACTCTGCCGCGCCGATGGCCCTGCGGCTCGCCTGCCCGTCCTCGACGCCGGTCACGCCGGCGAAGGCGAACCCGACCGAGGTGGATGCCTGCACCCTGACGGCCGTCGGGACCTCGCTCGGCAGGACGGCCAGGAACTCGCCGTCCGCGTCCATGACGCCGAGCGTGATGGTCAGCGCGGGTGGGTCCGCGGGGTCGAACCCGAGGGTCGAGGAGTTCCTCAGCGTCGACGCGTCGGCTGCCGACTCCATCGGCCCCTGCAGCTCGCCCGCGGTCCGCTCGCCGTCCAGCTCGCGCGCCAGGTCCAGCGCGACGACGTCGGCCAGCGCCTGCATGTCGGAGCGCGCCACGCGCTGCATGCCGAGGTCGACGACGAACGCCGCCGCGAGCATCAGCACGACCATCACCGCGCTCACGAACAGGGTGACCGCTCCGCGGTCGTCCCGGCGTGCCGGGGCCCGCCGCCACTCGTATCGAGCGATCACTCCCCCGTGACCGGGCGGCCCTCGATGGCATCGTCGACCAGGCATGCCAACGCCTTTCCCAGGTGACGGGTCACCCTCCCTGAGGACCCATCACCCGGGAGCGTAGGCAGGGGCGGGACGCACCCGCCAGAGGCGGGCGGGAAATCGGGACCAAGGTCCCGGGACCCCTGTTGAGCGTTGAACTACTTGGGCAGCTCGAGGTCGGAGGTGGCCAGCTCCTCGACGTTGACGTCCTTGAACGTCAGCACCTTCACGCTCTTCGCGAAGCGCGCCGGGCGGTACATGTCCCACACCCAGGCGTCGTTGATGGTCACCTCGAAGAACACCTCGCCGGCCTCGGTGCGGGCCTTCACGTCGACGGAGTTGCAGAGGTAGAACCGGCGGTCGGTCTCGACGACGTACTTGAAGATGCCGACGACGTCGCGGTACTCCCGGTAGAGGGTGAGCTCCTGCTCGGTCTCGTACTTCTCGAGGTCCTCGGCGCTCACGGCATCTCCCCATCGTCTGCTTCACACGGCCCGGCTGGATCCTCCGACTCTAGCGCCGCGGTGGTGTCCTCGGGCCACGGTTCGAGGCCCGCTGCGCGCCGTACGTTGACGAACCGCATGCGGTGCACCGGCGAGGGTCCGTGCCTCTCGAGGGCGGCGCTGTGGGTCGGCGTGATGTAGCCCTTGTGCGTCTTGAAGTCGTAGGCCGGCCAGTCGGCGTCCATCTCGGTCATGATCCGGTCGCGCGTCACCTTCGCGAGCACCGACGCCGCCGCCACGCACGCCGCGACCCGGTCGCCCTTCCACACCGCCAGGCCGGGCGCGCCGAGCCCGTCGACGGGGAAGCCGTCGGTGAGGACGTACGACGGCGCGACGTGCAGCTTGGCGACGGCCCGCCGCAGCGCCTCGACGTTGGCGACGTGCATCCCGAGCCGGTCGCACTCGTCGTGCGGGAGCACGACCACCGCCCAGGCGTCCGCCCGGCGCACGATCTGGTCGTAGCAACGCTCCCGGGCCGCGGCCGTCAGCAGCTTGGAGTCCGCGAGCCCGGGGATGATCCCCGCCTTGCCGGGCGGCAGGATCGCGGCGCCGGCCACGAGCGGCCCGGCGCACGCACCACGCCCGGCCTCGTCGACTCCGGCGATCGGCTCGATCCCGTGCCGCCTCAGGGCGCGCTCGTAGCCGTAGAGGCCGGCGTCGCGCCGTACCGTCGCTCCCCTGGGCAGCGTCGACATGTCGTGCTCGCGGCTCCTACTCGGCCGTGAGCGAGTCCTCGGGCGCACCCTCGGGGTCGTTGGGCACGTCCGCGAACGCCTCGGGGCGGCTGATCCAGTCCCAGCGGTCCTGCGGCCACACGAGCGAGAACACCCGGCCGACGACCAGCTCGGTGTCGACCCAGGGGCTCGTCGTGCAGGACTCCTGCTCCGTGCCGCACAGCTTGTAGCGCGAGTCGGCCGACTCCGCGCGGTTGTCGCCCATCACGAAGAGCTTGCCGTCGGGCACCGGGCCGACGGTCCAGTCGCACGGCTGCGCGCCCGCCGGCGCGTCGAAGTCGCCGGCGCACTTGCCGTGGGCCTTGGCGATGTACTCGCTCTCGTCGACCGGCTCGCCGTTGACGAGGATCCTGCCCTGCTCGTCGCAGCACTCGATCACGTCGCCCTCGGTGCCGATGACCCGCTTCACCAGGTGCCCGCCGGTCGGGTAGAGCCCGACCTTGGACAGCACGTTGGCCAGCCCGGTCGGCTGCTGGTCGTCGCCACTCTGGAGCCAGCCGCCCGGGTCCTCGAACACGACGACGTCGCCCCGCTGCGGGTCGCGGCCGAACCAGTACGAGACCTTCTGGACCAGGATCCGGTCGTTCTCGATCAGTCCCGGCTCCATCGACTGCGACGGGATGTAGAACGCCTGCACGAAAAGCGTCTTGATGACCACGGCCAGGCCGAGCGCGATCGCGAGCAGCAGGATGCTCTCCTGCCACACCGGCATGTGCTTGCGCTTCTTCTCCGGCTCCTGCGCCTCCTCGCCCGCCGCCGCGACGTCCTCGGGGGTCTCCGGATCGGAGGCATCAGTGGTCACGAGGGTCGAGTCTAGGCGAGCAAGCGAGCGACCCAGCACCGGGCGAGGAACGAGCCCGGAGGTGCTGGGGTCGCGAGCGCGCGAGCCACCCGCGAAGCGGGTAGGAGGGTGGCGATGGGTTCCGGGAACGGCCTCGGAAATGCAGTACGCCGCCCGCAGGACTGCGGACGGCGTACGAGGTCTCGATACGCCCTCGCCTAGCGGCTCGGGCTACTCGACCAACCTGATCAGGCCTCGCGGCGCTCCTTGATCTTGGCGGCCTTGCCGCGGAGGTTGCGCAGGTAGTAGAGCTTCGCGCGACGGACGTCACCGCGGGTGACGACCTCGATCTGCTCGAAGATCGGCGAGTGGAGCGGGAAGGTCCGCTCGACACCGACGCCGAAGGAGACCTTGCGGACGGTGAAGGTGCGGCCGACGCCGGAGCCGTGGATCCGGATGACGACGCCCTGGAAGATCTGGACACGCGACCGGTTGCCCTCGACGACCTTCACGTGCACCTTGACGGTGTCACCGGCGCGGAAGTCGGGGATGTCGGTGCGCTTGGCCGCGTTGCCGAGCTCGGCGACGACGGCGGGGGAAACGTTGCTCATGATGGCTCCTCGCGAGTGCCACAGGTCAACCGCGGAATAGTGGTTCGATATCCGGTGGGCGGCACGTACGACGATTCCCCTGTGGCAGAAGCGTCCGTGGCCCGACGGACGATCTTCCCACAGCGTCGAGGACAGGTGGAAATCGGTGGCACCGGCACCGGCACTGGACTGGACGCCGCACGCCTGGGAGCGGCGGCCGTGGCGGCAGCGGGTACGGCGGGGACCGCGCGCCGACCGGCAGGTGACCGAGATCGAGGTCAGCCTGCCGCCGATGATCCGCGACCTCGACTACCCGATCGACCGGCCGCTCGCCGCCATGACCACCGCGAGCACCGGCAACCTGGGCCACCTCGACCTGGTGCACGGACGCACCCTCGACGGCCTCAACCACCTCCAGCTGCGCACCGAGTCGGTCGACTCCTCGAAGATCGAGAACGTCGACGCGAGCCTGGCGGACTACGGCCGGGCGCTGCTGGGTGTCGGCGCCAACGCGTCGGCCACGTCGATGGCCTCGGCCACCGCCGCCCTGGCGACGATGATCCGCGACGCGGAGGACACCCGGAGCATCCGCGCGGAGGCGATCCTCCGCGCCCACCACCAGCTGTTCCGGCACCACCCCGACGAGGCGCCGCGGGCGGGCAGGTTCCGCACGACCCAGAACTGGGTCGGCGGCAGCGACTACTCGCCCCTCGGCGCCCTGCACGTGCCCCCGCCGCCGGAGACGGTGGAGGGCTACATCGACGACCTGGTCGCGTTCGCCAACCGCGACGACCTGCCGCCGCTGGTGCAGGCCGCCATCGTGCACGCGCAGTTCGAGTCGATCCACCCGTTCATCGACGGCAACGGCCGGATCGGGCGCACGCTGATCCACGCCGTGCTGCGCCGGCGACGCGCCACCCGGCACCTCACGGTCCCGATCGCCTCGGCGTTGGTGGGGCACCGCGACCGCTACTTCGCGGCACTGAACGACTACCGCAGCGGCCGCGCCGCCACGCTGATCGCGATGCTCGCCGCCGCCACGAGCGTCGCGACCGCGGAGTCGTGGGCGACCGCGACGTCGATCCGCGAGATCCGGGCGCGCTGGCACGACACCGTGGGCGGCTCCCGACCCGGCACCCCGCTCCACCGGCTGATGGACCTGCTCACCGAGGAGCCGATCGTCAACATCGCGCTCGTGATGGAGCGCCTCGACCTCCCCGAGAGCGCCGCCGTCGACGCCGTCGACACGCTGACCGCGGCCGCCGTACTCACCCGGGCCGCCCGGTCCCGCCGCGCACCCGTGTGGCTGGCCCAGGACGTCCTCGACGAGGTCCAGGACCTCTCCTCGAGGATCCAGGCGGCCAGCCGCCGCCTCGGCGACCTCTGAGCCCGCCGAACAGGCACGGTTCGGCTCGCGAACTGGCAGGGATCGGGGTCCGAGCGGGCGGGGTTCGGCGTACCCGAACGGCGACGGGGCCCGGGCCCGCAGCGCGTGCGGACCCGGGCCCCGATCAGTGCCGTGTCGAACCCCGGACTGTGCCAGTTCGAACCCCGAACCATGCCGGTTCGGCCAGCGGATTCAGTTGATGGCGTAGCCCTCGCCGTGGAGCGCGAGGTCGAGGCCGGCGACCTCGTCCTCCTCCTTGGCGCGGAAGCCGATGGTCTTCTCGATCGCGAAGCCCACGACGTAGGCGACGACGAACGAGTAGACGAGCACGGCCACCGAGCAGACGACCTGGGCGACCAGCTGGTCGACGTTGGCGCCGTAGAACAGGCCGGTCTCCGGGAACGCGGCGATGAAGCCCAGCGCCCAGCAGCCGATGATGCCGGCGACCAGGTGGATGCCGACGACGTCGAGCGTGTCGTCGTAGCCCAGCTTGAACTTCAGGTCGATCGCGAAGGCGCAGATCACGCCGGCCACCAGGCCGAGCAGCATCGCGAACACGGGCGTCACATGGGCGCACGCCGGGGTGATGGCGACGAGGCCGGCCACGACGCCGGAGGCGGCGCCCACGGCGGTCGCCTTGCCCTCCTTGAAGTGCTCCACGGCGATCCAGCCGAGCATCGCGGCGGCCGGGGCGCCGACCGTGTTGAGGAAGATCAGGCCCGCGCCGGCTTCACCGGTGTTGAGACCGGTGTTGAAGCCGAACCAGCCGAACCACAGGATCGCGGTGCCGATGAGGACGAGGGGCACGTTGTGCGGCTGCGCCTCCTCCTTGGAGAAGCCGACCTTGCGCTTGCCGAGCACCAGCGCGAGCGCGAGCGCCGCCGCGCCGGCGTTGATGTGCACCGCCGTGCCGCCGGCCCAGTCGAGGACGCCGGTCTCGCCGAAGTTGAAGATCCAGCCGTGGTCGGCGTTCCACACCCACGCCTGCACGGGGAAGTAGGACAGCGTGGCCCACACGCCGGCGAAGAGCATCCACGGCCAGAAGCGCGCGCGGTCGGCGACGGCGCCGGAGATCAGCGCGACGGTGATGATCGCGAACGAGGCGCCGAAGGCGACGCCGGTCAGGGGCGAGCCCTCCGCCTCACGCGCCAGGTCGCCGAGGCCGAAGTCGGAGAACGGGTTGCCGACGAACTTCCCGAGGCCGTCGCCGGTCAGGTCGCCCATGTTGAAGCCGTAGAGGATCCACAGCACGCTGATCAGGCCGAGCGAGCCGAAGCTCAGCATCATCATCGAGATGACGGACTTGGACTTCACCAGGCCGCCGTAGAAGAACGCCAGGCCCGGCGTCATGAAGAGAACGAGTGCGGTGCAGAGCAGCACCCACGCGGTCGAGTCGGTCATTGGTACCTCTCGGGGTATCTCGGGAGTTCGTCCGAGGGACCGCTTCGTTGCTGGCCCCCGTCTCCCGGAATCCTGACGAGGCGTCGTTTCGTCTAAAGTCAGGCCGTGTTTCCCGGGTGTTACAGGTTTTCGGGTGCGCGGCGTCGCCGTTTCGTCAGCATGACGGTCCCCAGCGGCCCGTCCAGATCGGGCCGCATCCGGTAGCCGGCCTTCTTGTAGAAGCGCTGGTTCCGCTCGCTGCCCGCCCCGGTGTAGAGGGCGTACGACGCCGCTGCCGCCGGCGCGAGGGCCTCGACGTGCTCGAGCAGCGACCGCCCGATCCCCTCGCCCTCCACGTCGGGCGCGGTCATCAGCCTGCTGATCCACCACACGTCGCCATCGAGCCGGCCCGTGACCGAGCCCACGATCCGCCCGCCGCGCCGGACGACGGAGAGGCGCACCTCGGGATCGCGGATCCGCGCCGCCATCTCCTCGAGGGTCTCGACCAGCGCGGGGATCTCGCCGACGCCGAGCTCGGGGTTGGAGATCGCCTCCTGCACCCAGCAGGCCCGCTGCAGCACCAGCAGCTCCGGGGCGTCGCCCGGCACCGCCGGCACGATCGGGGAGCCGTCCTCGAGCGCGGAAGGGGCGAGCAGGTCCGGCCGGCGCTCGGCCGTACGGCGCCGCGCCTGCTCGCGCCGCCAGGCCGCGATCGCGCCGTGGTCGCCCGAGCGGAGCACCGCGGGGACCTCGCGGCCCTCCCAGGCGGGAGGCTTGGTGTAGACGGGGTACTCCAACAGGCCGCCGGCGTGCGACTCCTCCACCAGCGACGCCGCGTTGCCCATGAAGCCCGGCAGCAGCCGGACCACCGCCTCCGTGATCGCCAGGGCGGCGACTTCTCCCCCGTTGAGCACGTAGTCGCCGAGGCTCACCTCCCGCACCTCGGCGAGGTCACGGGCGTGGTCGATGACCCGCTGGTCGATGCCCTCGTAGCGGCCGCACGCGAAGACCAGGCGCTCGCGGGTCGACAGCTCCGCGGCGAGCGCCTGGGTGAACGGCTCGCCCGACGGCGTCGTGAACACGACCGTGGTGCCCGCGCCGACGCCGAGCTCGGCGAAGGCCTCGCCGAACGGCTCCGGCTTCATCACCATGCCGGCGCCGCCGCCGTACGGCGTGTCGTCGACGGTGCGGTGCCGGTCGTGCGTCCACTGCCGCAGGTCGTGGACGTGCACCTCGAGGAGCCCGCTCTCGACCGCCTTGCCGGGGAGCGAGAGCCCGAGCGGCGCGAGGTAGTCGGGGAAGATCGTGAGGTAGTCCAGCCGCATCAGGAGTCCTCGGGCAGCGGCGTCACCAGGCCGGGCCGGTCGGCGATCACGACCCTTCCGGCCGCCAGGTCGACCTCCGGGACCAGCGCTGTCACGAACGGCACCAGCCCCTCGTGGCCGTCGGGGGTCCGCACCTGGAGCAGGTCCTGGGCGCCGTGGACCAGGCCGGTGACCTCGCCGAGGCGGGTGCCGTCGACGTCGTACGCCGCGAGCCCGATCAGCTGGTGGTCGTAGAACTCCTCGGGGTCCTCCGGCGTCTCGTCCAGAGGTACGGCGGCGCGGAGCAGCACGCCGCGCGCGGCCTCCGCGGCGTTCCTGTCGCCGAGCTCCTCGAACGTCGCGAGGAGCACGCCCTGGTGCCAGCGGGTGCGGGCCACCGTCAGCTCGCGGTGCGGGAACGCCGAGCCCTTCGGCGGCGCGGCCAGGAGCCGGGCGCCGGCGACGTAGCGCAGGTCCGGCTCGTCAGTGCGGACGTCGACCGTCACCTCACCGCGGATGCCGTGCGGCTTCCCGATCCGGCCGACGACGAGCTCGATGGTCTCCACGGGTTCCCTCTCGAAAAATGCGCTGACGGGCGCCGCCATTGTGGCAGCGCCCGTCAGTGGTGCTGGATCAGCGTCGGCCAGGCCGGTCGGTGTCGACGAAATCGACGCGGGTGCCGCTGCCGCCGAGCGCGGAGATCACGGTCCGGAAGGCGGTCGCCGTGCGGCCGCCCCGGCCGATCACCTTGCCGAGGTCGTCGGGGTGGACCCGGACCTCGAGGATCGAGCCGCGACGCAGCTGCTTGTCGCGGACGACGACGTCGTCGGGGTTGTCGACGACGCCCCGGACCAGGTGCTCCAGCGCCTCCGCCAGCATGGGCTCAGGCCTCTTCCGAGGTCTCGGCCGGCTTCTCGTCGGCAGCAGCCTCGGCGGCCGGCTCCTCGGCGGGCGCCTCGGCCGGGGCCTCCTCGGCGGCGGGCGCCTCGGCGGGAGCCTCCTCCACCTTGGGCTCTGCCTTCTTCTTCGTGGTCACCGCGGCGCCCTTGGGCTCGTTCTGAGCCTCCTTGAGCGCCTCGTTGAAGACCTCGAGCTTGTCGCGCTTCGGCTCAGCGACCTTCAGGGTGCCCTCGGCGCCCGGGAGGCCCTTGAACTTCTGCCAGTCGCCGGTGATCTCGAGGATGCGGGCAACGGCCTCGGTCGGCTGCGCGCCGACACCCAGCCAGTACTGCGCGCGGTCGGAGGTCACCTCGATGTACGAGGGCTCCTCCTTCGGGCGGTAGGTGCCGATCTCCTCGAGCACGCGACCGTCCCGCTTCTTGCGGGAGTCGACGACGACGATGCGGTACTGCGGCACCCGGACCTTGCCCAGGCGCTTCAAACGGATCTTGACGGCCACGTTTGTGGTGTCTCCTTGAGAACTTGTGGTGGGTGGGACGCTCCGACCAGGTGGGGAACACCGGCGTCACGGCCCGATGGGCGCTGGCTGCCGGGTAGAGAGGGTCCCGACGGCACAGAACTCAAGGGGAAAGTCTGCCACGGGCGGCCCGCGGGGCAGAAATCGAGTCAGCCTTCGCGGACGACGTGGACCTTGGCCCGCATCTCCACCCGGAACCCGGGCCGGCCGGCGAAGTACTCGTCGACCGCGGTGCGGCAGCCCGACCAGGTGTAGTAGTCGTCGATGACCAGGCGTCCGCCGGGCACGAGCCGGGGCGAGATCCGCTCGAGGCACGTCATGGTCGAGGCGTACCAGTCGCCGTCGACGTGCGCGAGCGCGACCGGCTCGTCGCCGGTGATCGTGTCCTCGAACAGGCCCTGCACCAACCGCACCGCGTTGTCCTCGACGGGCACGCCGTGGCGCGCGAACGAGGAGGTCACCTCGCCGAGGAGGTCGTCCCGGTAGCCGTAGTAGTCGTCGTCCCGCTCGCTGCCCTTCCCGGCGACGATCGCGGCATAGCGCTCGTGCACGTCGGCGCCGTCGCGCTCCCCGGGCGCCGGGATGAGGCCGAACACGTCGTGGACGTGGAGCTCCCGCCCGGGTGACTTCGCCAGCGCCATCGCGATCGCCGAGCCCCCGCTGGCGGTGCCGGCCTCGATCAGGATCCCGTCGCGACCGGCCGCCTCGGTCTCGAGCACGCAGGAGACCAGGGACTCGAGCTGCTCCTGCGCGAGGAACGTCAGCTTGTCCTCCCGCAGGGCCGTGATCTTCCGGGCGAGGTCGGGCGGGACGCGGTGGTCGGGGAACACGTCGAGACTGAAGGTCCGGAGCGCCTCCAGCTCGCGGCGCATCAGAGCCAGCTGCCCCTTTCGCTTCTCGAGCTCGGCCTTGAGGGCGGCGATGCGCTGCCGTGCCTTCTTGAGCTTCTGCTGTCGTTCGGGGGTCGCGGCCACGGCCGACAACGTACCGGCCCCGGGCGGTGCCGTCCGGCCGCGGGGGCCCGTCCGATCAAGCGACGACGCGGCCCCGGAGCACGACCCGTGTCGGCGACCTCAGCACGGAGAGGTCCTCGACCGGGCTGCGCGGGTAGACGACGAAGTCGGCCGGGTCGCCCTCGCCGAGGCCGGAGTTCCAGCCGAGCCACGCCCGGGCTCGCCACGAGGCGGCCGCGAGGACGTACGACGCCGGCAGGCCCATGTCGGCCATGGCCTCGATCTCCTCGTGCAGCACGCCGTGCCGCGCGCTCGTGCCGTCGTCGCTGCCGACGTAGAGCGCGATGCCGGCCTCGTAGGCAGCCATCAGCACGTCGCGGCGGCGGGCGTGGAGCCCCTCCATGGTCCGCGCGTAGGTGGGGTACTTCTCGCGGCCGGCATCGGCGATGCCGAGCATCTTGTTGGTCTGGAGCACGGTCGGCACCAGCGCGACGTCGTTGTCGACCATCTGCTGCAGGTGGTGCTCGGACAGGCCGACGCCGTGCTCGATGCAGTCGATGCCGGCGTCGAGAAGGGGGCCGACCGAGTCGGTGCCGAAGCAGTGGGCGGTGACCTTCGCGCCGTGCCGGTGCGCCGTCGCGATCGCCTCGGCGACCGCGTCCTCCGGGAAGGACGGCGTCAGGTCGGCCTTCTCGCGGGAGATCCAGTCACCGACCAGCTTGACCCAACCGTCCGCACCGGCCGCCTCAGCGGCCACGGTGTCGGCGAGCTCGCCCGGCTCGATCTCGAGGCCGTAGTTGCGCAGGTAGCGCTTGGTGCGGGCGATGTGGCGGCCGCACCGGATCAGCCGGGGCAGGTCCTCGCGGTCCTGGACCCAGCGGGTGTCGGAGGGCGAGCCGCAGTCACGGGTCAGCAGCACGCCGTTGTCGCGGTCGGCGATCGCCTGCGCCTCGATCGCCGCCGGCTCCATCTCGCCGCCGCCGTCCTCGAGGCCGAGGTGGTTGTGCGCGTCGACAAGCCCGGGGACGATCCAGCCCTCCCCCGCCGTCTCCGCCCCGAGGGGCTTCTCGTAGGTGACGACGCCGTCGACGACGAACAGCTCACGCACCTCGCCGTCGGGAAGGACCGGGCCTGAGAAGCGCAGGGGGCTCACTCCGCCGACGCTACCAATCGACGACTGCGATAATGCGGGCGTGCTCCGCAGCCAGCTTCCCCCGCGCCGGGGGCACGCGTTCGTGCTGCCGGAGATGAAGACGCTGTACGTCTCGACGCCCAAGGCCGCGTGCACCACACTCAAGTGGATCTTCGCCGAGCTCGGCGGCGAGGACCTGGCGCGGCTCGGCCCGCCGGCCGGCAAGTCCCACGGATCGCGGATCCACCACCGCGGCCAGTGGCAGAGGGTGCCCGCTCCCCACGACCTCTCCGACGAGGAGCTCGCCGACATCGACCCCGCGAACGGGTGGCACGTCTTCGCCGTCGTCCGCCATCCCGCCAGCCGCCTGTGGTCGTCGTGGCAGCAGAAGGTCCTTCTCGGGACGCCCGCGATCCTGGAGAAGACGCCGCGACACCTGATCCCCGACCCGCCGGCCAGCAGCGCCGACATCAGGGCCGCGTTCCGGGCGTTCGCGCTCGGACTCGCGGCCGGCGAGTGCGACGCCCTCCTCGACGACCCGCACTTCACGCCACAGCAGCGCCTCCTCCGGCCGCGGCGGGTGCCGTTCAGCCGGATCTACACGATGGACGAGATGGACAGCGTCCTCGCCGACCTGGGCGAGCGCGCGCGGCAGCACGGACTCGGCGCGCTGCCCACCCCGGGCTCCCACAACTCGACCCCGCTGAAGCCGCTGCGGTCCGTCTTCACGCCCGAGGTCTGCGCGGCCGTCGACGAGGTGTACGGCGCCGACCGGCGCCTGTGGTTCGCCGCGAGCGACCCGGTACCCCGCGCGGGGACGGACCCGGACTGGCCCGACGAGCAGATCGCGCTCGTGCGGCGCGCGATGGGGCGCGAGAGCCGCAGCAGGTTCACCGCCGACGGCTGAACCGGACGCCGGCACAGCTGGGACCGGAGTCCACCCGGTCCCCGGGGTGCCGGGGACCGGGTGGACGGGTCACCGGTGGTGACCGCGGTGGCCGGTGCGCAGGCCCCAGCCGTAGGGGTAGAGCGGGTCGTAGTCGGCGTCGCCGATGTTGATCGGCTCCTGCTCGACGCTGCGCGGCCACGTGACGGGCAGCCGGCCGGTGAACGGCCGCTTCCCGAACAGCACGTCCGCGACGCCCCCTCCCTCGCTGCCGGGCAGCCACGAGGCGACGAGCGCGTCGGTCTGCTCGAGCAGCTCCGGCGGGATGATCATCGGCCGGCCGGAGACGACGAGGACCGTGCAGCTGGCCGCGGCGGCGCAGACGGTCTCGACCGCGGCCGTGTCGGCCTCCGAGAGCAGCATGGTCTTCTCCGGCCGGAGCACGCCCCCGTCGCCGGGGTCCCAGCCCCAGCGCGGGCCACCGACGTCGCCGAAGCCCTCGGCGTACGGCGTCTCGCCGACCACGACGACACCGTGCGCGCCCGCGGGGACCGGCGCCGACGCGTCGGCGGAGAAGGTGACGTCGCCGTGGGCGGCGTCCTCGATGGCGTCGAGGACGGTGTCGCCCGGGATCACGTTGGTCGAGCCGCCCTGCCACGTGAGCGTCCAGCCGCCGGCCTGGTTGCCGATGTTGTCGGCGTTGCTCCCGGCGACGTAGACGTCGTCGGACGACGACAGCGGCAGCGTGCGGTCCTCGTTGCGCAGCAGCACCTGCGACTTCGCCACCGCCTCGCGCGCGACGCGGCGGTGCTCGGGGCTGCCGATCTCGTCGATGTGCCGCCGGTCGGTGAACGGGTCCTCGAAGAGCCCGAGCTCGAACTTGGCGGTCAGGATCCGCGACACCGCGTCGTCGATGCGCTCCTCCGGCACGGTGCCGTCCTCGACCAGCTGGACCAGCGTCTCGATGAACTGCGGGTAGCCGACGGTGTCGCCCGAGAACGGCTCCATGAACATGTCGACCCCTGCGTTCACCGACACCGCCACCTGGGTGGCGTAGTCACCCGGGATCTGGTGGATCGCCCTCCAGTCGGAGATCACGAAGCCGTCGAAGTCCATCTTGTCCTTGAGCCAGCCGTTGATCAGCTCGTCGTGCGCGTGCATCTTCAGCGGGTTGCCGAGGCCGTCGTCGGTCCAGTCGACGCTCGAGAAGGACGGCATGACCGAGCCGACGTCGTGGTGCTTGATCGCCGGGACGTACGGCGAGAGCGCCAGCCGGGCGAAGTCACGGCGGGAGGCCTCGGTGATGCCCTGGTCGATCGTGTAGTCGCCCTCGCCGGTGCCGAACGTGGTCAGCCCGTCGCCGGCGAAGTGCTTGGCGGTGGCCAGCACGTGCTCGGGGTCGTCGAGGTCGCCCCGCCGGCTGCCCTGGAGGCCGTCGATGATCGTGCCCATCCGCGCGGCCAGGACCGGGCTCTCCCCGAAGGACTCGTACGTGCGGCCCCAGCGGTCGTCGCGGGCCACGCACAGGCAGGGCGAGAAGTTCCACTGCGGCCCGCTCGCGCGGGTCTCCTCCGCGGTGATCGCGCCGATCCGCTCCACGAGGCGCGGGTCGCGGGTCGCCCCGAGCCCGATGTTGTGCGGGAACACGGTCGCGCCGTTGAGGTTGGCGTGCCCGTGCACGGCGTCCACGCCGTACAGCAGCGGGATGCCGAGGCGGGTCGACAACGCCTGCTCCTGGAAGGCGTCGACCATGTCGGCCCAGCCCTCCGGGGTGTTGTCGGCGGGCACCGAGCCGCCGCCGGACAGCACGCTGCCGAGGAACAGGTCGGCGATCTGGCCGGGGTCGGCGGACACGTCCGCGCGCTCGGCCTGCGCCATCTGGCCGACCTTCTCCTCCAGCGTCATCCGCGACAGGAGGTCGGCGACGCGGCGCTCGGTCGAGAGCCGGGGGTTCTTGTACGGCGCACCGCGGCCCGGTCGCTCGGTGAACCGGTCGCCGGCGCTCTCGACGCCGGCGGGCGCGCCGGACGCGGCGGCTCCCGCATCGACCGCGAGGCCGGCCGCGACGAGGACTCCTGTGGCGAGCACGGCGGGCAGGCGCAGCCGCCGTGGTCGGGATCGATCAGGAACGCGCAGAAGGGACATCGGTGTTCGCCTCTCCGAGATGGGCCGGCGTGGCCGGGGACGTGTGCTGGGGGTCACATCCGTGGCTCAACGTAGGGATCGGTTTTTCTCCGCGTCAATGCGTAAAGAAGCGCGAACGGGCCCTTGTTTGTCAGAGGACCGGACGAATAGCGTGGCGTCGCCGTGAGTCCCTCCACCCCGCTCGAGCGCCTGCGCTCCGCCAACCGCAAGTCCGTCGTCGCCCTGCTGGCCGCCGAGGGCCCGCTGAGCCGCGCCGACCTGGCGCGCGCGACCGGGCTGTCCCGCACGACGGTGTCGACCCTGGTCGCGGACCTGGTCGCAGCCGGTCAGGTGGTCGAGACCAACGACCGCGGCACCCCGCACAAGGGCGGCAGCGGCCGACCGCCCCTCCTCGTCTCCCTCGCACCCGGCACCGGCGTGGTGGCCGGCGTCGACCTGGGTCACCGGCACCTCCGGGTCGCGGTCGCCGACCTGGCCGGCACCGTCCTCGGCGAGGCCAGCGACGCCGTGGACGTCGACGCCGACAGCGACCGGGCCCTCGACCACGCGTCACGGCTGGTCTGCGACCTCGTGGCGGGCCAGGGTCTCGACCTCACCGACCTCGAGCTCGTGGGGATGTGCGTGCCCGCACCGCTCGACCGCCGGTCCTCGCGGATCAACACCGGGATCCTCAGCGGCTGGCGCGACGTCTCCCCCGCCCAGGAGCTCGGCCGCCGGCTGTCGGTGCCCGTCGTCGCCGACAACGACGCCAACCTCGGCGCCCTCGCCGAGCACGCCCGCGGCGCCGCCCGCGGGAGCGCGCACGCCGTGTTCGTGAAGGTGGCCTCCGGCGTGGGGGCCGGGATCGTGCTCGGCGGCCGGCTGCACCGGGGCGCGACCGGCCGGGCGGGCGAGATCGGCCACGTCCAGGTCGGCGAGGACGGCGCCGTGTGTCGCTGCGGCAACCGCGGCTGTCTCGAGACCCTCGTCACCGCACCCCGGCTGATCGAGGTGCTGCGGCCGGCGTACGACGAGCCGCTGTCGACGGAGCGGGTGCTCGAGCTCGAGCGCGAGAACGACGCCGGCGTCCGCCGGGTCCTCAACGACGCGGGCCGCGTCGTCGGCCGGGCCCTCGCCGACCTGTGCAACAGCCTCAACCCCGAGGTCGTCGTGGTGGGCGGGTCCCTCGGCGCCTCGGACGGCCTGCGCGAGGGCATCCGCTCGGCGATCGACCGCTACGCCCAGCCCGACACGGCGTCGGCCGTCCGGGTCGTCGCGGCCGAGCTCGGGCCGCGGGCCGAGCTGGTCGGAGCGCTCACCCTCGCGGTCAACCGCGCGACCGCCTGAGGACCCTCGAGTCAGAGCTGGGAGAGCAGCCAGCTCGGGCTGAGGGTCGTGGCCCCGACACCGTGGACCCGGGCGTCGAGCGCCCGGTCGGCGGTCACGACGACCACCCGGTCGCCGCGGGCGGCGGCGGCGCGCGCCTCGGCGACGATGGTGGCGTCGCCGTCCTTGGCGGCATGCACCGTGCG